>CANGSR010000028.1 GCA_947456055.1 Chitinophagaceae bacterium | reverse complement strand
CCCAGCTATTATCGCTGTTAGCAGAATTAAATACTGTTTGACCCCAACGGTTCTGAATCCTGAACTCATGGAACCTATGGAAACCCTGGTACAATGGTTTGAACACATCATTATGACCGTCACCATTAGGAGTGAATGCATTAGGGAATGCAACTGTACAGCATGTTCCTGGAGTCAACACTAAATCTGATTTAGAATAGCAGCCAAATGGATCAGTTACTGTAAGTGTGATATCTGATGTACCTTGTTCAACCCTACCCCATGCTTCCGGAGAATTCACATTTGAGAACGAATGCTCTGGTGCCCATGCATAACTTAATCTGTAGTCAATTACATTAGCAATGAACAGTACGCTGTCTTCAATACAAAGTGTATTTGGAATCAACTCAATCCTGAATGTTGAATTCGGAATTGCATGAACATGTACCGTATCAAATGTTGGTTTAGATGTACATCCTTCTTCTGTAAATGTATTCAACTGGATTACAAACATTCCGGTATCAATCCATGAAATATTGTAAGGACCACCACTGTTTGAATTAGCTGCAATTACTATTACTGATGGCGAATTGAACAACGGATTGCTTACATAAGGAGCAGTACCATTTACACTCCAGATATAATTATAAGCGTTGTCAGTCTTTGACGTAATAGCTAGTGAAGTAGTATCACCCTGGCACACATCCTGCTTGGTATAAGATATTGCAACAGGATGAGGTACAACCTTGATCCTTAATGTATCAAATGCCCAGCATTTACCAAAATCATCACTTGCAAACAACACTACATAAGTACTGTCACTGGCTGTATCAAATTTAATTGATGTATTTGGGGCAGTAAGTGTTGCACCATCTGCCAAAGAATCTCCATAAGGGAAATACCAATGGTAAGCAGCATCTGCTAAAGGAGCACCTACATACTCAAATGTAAGAGAATCGTCCTGGCAAACCCATGGGCTACTAGCCTTGATGGTAAATGATGGCTGCAGTATAATTGTTACAGTCAATGCCGCACTATCACCTTCACAACCTTCTATTGTTTGGCTTACATACCATGTAGTATTACCTACATTAGCAGTAGAAGGTGTTGGTGTTGGTGGTAATAATGTACCATCAAGATACCAGTTAAGCGTTGAGTTTGCAAGGCTGTCTGCACCAATATTTAATGGCGAAGCGGTAGCGAATTGGCAATATGCAGTGTCATGTGTATATGGCGCAGCTGGCTGTGCTTTAACCCTTATTACATCCATCGTCTTATCACTTACACAACCATAGATAGAAGTTTCGTTTACATAGAATGTATCCCTCTTCACTGTGTCTGTTTGTGGTATTGGGTAAATTGTAGTTCCTGTTGCAGGTATACCATTACCAAACCATGTAGCGAAATCAGTAGCATCAGATAATACACATGTCAACGGGCCTTGTGTTTTGTACTGGCATATAGCATATGGAGTAACTGTTGGTGGTGCTGGTTTTGGATGTATAATCTCAGTAACAGTTGTCCTGTCACTATAACAACCTGAGTCTATCTGTGCTACATAGAATGTATATGTTCCTGCAACATTAAGATTAGGCCATAGGTTCGTGTATGATACTGTACCACCTGTTGGCACCGTATACCATAATGGAGTACCTGATGATGTAGTATGCACTACTAATGTATCTAATGGGCCAATAAATTGGCAATACTGCATCAATCCAGTAACTGGTGGTGCTGGTGGTTTTGTTGTTACCCTTACAGAATCAGTTCCGCGGGCACTTTCACAACTACCCACTTTCTGGCTTGCCCATACCCTGTATAATCCTGGTACTGCAGTATTTACTGTCGGTGCTGTAAATGTACTCACACCGCCGGTAGCTGCAGGCCACCAATATACTGTACCAACTGCAGTAACTGCAAATGGAACGAATGCCTGGAACTGGCAATAGTTACGGTCAGTTATTATTGGTGCTGGCGGAGGATCCATTAATGTTGCCAGGATCGTATTTGAATCCACACAACCATATTGGTTAACAGCTATTACTTTATAAGTACCTGTGTTTGAATCCACAAATGGGGTCAAAGTAGGATTTTGTATTGTACTAGTGAAGCCTACGGGACCTGACCATCTAAATGTCTCACCAGTAGTGTAAGGACTAACAGTCAGTCTCAATGTATCAATTGCATAACGGCACAATGGGGTATTGGTAGTTAAATTCAATACTGGTAAAGGCCTGATATATACGTATGTACTATCACTATCTACAACTGAACCCCTGGTCCTGAATACCTTGTATAAACCTGAATCAGCAAATACTGCAGGATAAATCCATGGATTCTGCATTGTGCTGGTAAAACCACCTGGGCCTACCCACCAATATGTAGCACCTGCACTTGATCCGCTATCAGCCAATTTCAATGTATCATTAACACATGGGCTATTATTATGTGCAGAGTGGCATGGCAATACTGTAAACACAAATACTTTATGGTTACAACTAAACATATGGGCTGCACTATCATTCCCAGTTACAGTATAAGTTGTTGGCCCTGTTAATGAGTTAATGTCAATTGTAATACCTGTAGTACCTGTTGATGAAGAAAGGCCTGTACCCGGAACCCATGTCCAGCTGCTCCAGCTCCAATCCTTGTCATCACCATATTTAATACCAACAGGTAAAATAGTAAGACCTGGGTAAGAACATGTATTAAATGTATCGTGGTTAGAAACTACAACACCATTAACCATTAATTGTGGGTCTGGTAATGCTCCCGGGCTATCAATACCATTATTACCATTGAAAATGTAAGCATAAGAAATAATGGTACTATCACCAGGGGCAATATCACCTAATTTATAAACCAGACCAATACCTACGTCACCATTGTAAGTTGCACTAAGTGGGTAGGTTGCAGAATAAGTACGATTCCATACAGTTGATAAATCGACTGTAGAAGATAATGGCCATGAGCCATATATGAAACATACCGCACGGCAATCTTTTGTTCCAAGACCCATATAAGCATAGGTACCACTTGCACCAACTGCAGAAACTAACACACGGTGTGTTGCATCTTCATTTTGGTGAACAATAGTATTATTGGTAAAGAAACCTCCACCAGGCCATGTTTCATCATTATCAGGGTCACAAGACCTCATATAATAAACCTGTGGTACTGGTGCGGCACTCGTATTGTGGAAATAAGTAGTTACTACTACGGCAGAGGCCAAAGTATCTACCCTTGTTTCTTGTTTAATCACCAGTGCACCAGCATATGCGCTACCAGCCCAGTTACCAATTGCCCGGCCACCTACATTACTATAAGTAGTCAAGGCACCCGTCAAAGAACCACCGGCAGCAGTCATTGTACCTGCACAATTCTGGAAGGCTTGCGTACGGCCAACATTACATTGTACTTCCCAACCTTCAAAAGGACTACCCGGATAGGTATAGTCACCCATGTAAGGAGGCGTACCAACTGTCCAGCCATCATGGCCATAATCATACACCTCTGCCAGATTCAACCCCCCGAATCCAAGGTGAGGATGGTAGGTACCTGGAGAAGTACAGGCTCCAAACGAAGCATTTGGATCCATGCCAATTTCAAGGTAACGCCCTTGCAAAAAGCAGTTTCCTCCTACGAGCTGGCCAAATGAAACCTTCCCCCCTAACAAGAGAAACGCCGCAAATACAATTAAAATGTACTGTTTTTTCATACTGGTATTATTAAATTAAACCTGAGAATATTTTCCAATTACTCTTTATACCCAAGAATTTTAGGTTATAAATATACTTAACTTTTCTTAAAAAAAAACTATTTTTTTGATTTTATCAACCCAAAAACAATCTTAAACCTTGTTACAGATACTAAGACAGACAAATATTATAAAAGGGTTGGTAAATTTTCAAAATTATTTATTGATAATGAATTAGCCCTTGTATTCCTTCATTTATCCTTTAAATAAGCTCTTTTTCTTCCTCTTTAAATCCAAATCCTTCTATTATTATCTCAACAATGTCAAATTTCCCTTGTGGTGTTCATGCTGCCCATCCTTGAACGAACAATCTATTGTATAGATATATACTCCTTCTGGTTGGTTCACATCGTTAAACCTTCCATCCCATCCACGGCCATCTATCGAAGTGCTCTTATATATCAATTCGCCCCACCTGTTATAAATATTCATGTCAAATGTCGACAACCCCTTTGTTAATATTTGCCTTGGCATAAAATAATCATTAAGTCCATCACCATTTGGGGTGAATATATTAGGGATATTAATGTAGCAGTCGCTCTCAACCACCACTGTATAACTCTGTGTACAGCCATTTATGGTAACCTTAGCAGTGTAAGTTCCGGGTTCTGATATGGCTATAGCTGGTGTTGTTTGCCCTGTACTCCACTGCCAGTGTGCATTAGGGTTGCCTTTATTCATTTTATCTTCTAAAAGAAAAGTTTCACTACCTGAACATATCATTGTATCCTGCCCCAGATTGATAGTAGGCATAGGGTAAACTACAACCACCCTCTGTGATGTGGTATCTTTACATACACGGTACTTAGCCGATAAGGTCACGGTAAATACTTTAGCAGCATCAAACGCATGGGTCACGGGGTTCACATTCTTAATCGTATTTCCATCATCAAAATTCCATATCAATTCAGTCAATCCAATATTTGTATAATTACCTGTCATAGTCGTATAGGTACTCTTACACAATACCGAGTCTGTCAAATTGATACTTAACGGACTTAATGAATCCACCTGTACAATATGTGTAGCAGTATCGCTACATGGCACAAAGTCGGTAACTATCAGCCTTACGGTATATACACCAGTATTCCTATAGAGATAGTTAGCATCCTTAGTAAAAGCTACTGCACCATTGCCAAAAGACCATGCATAGGTTAGACCCAGCCCCTTTGAAGTATCCACAAAATTTACAGTATTACCCTGGCAAAGAATATCAGGAGTATAAATATACCCAGCATGTATAGGATGGAACAAGGTAAACGTATCCTTAGCTTGATCCCAGCAAAAATGATTGGTTGCAGTTAATGATACAGTATGAAAACCCTGGTCAAATACATGTATCGGATTAGCACTAGAATCTATTGGGCTACCATCACCAAAATCCCATGCATAATAAAGTGTCCCAACCGATGAAGAATTGTTGACAAAAGTAACCGTATCACCATGGCAACCATAATGAATGATGGTATTGAATGATGCATTTAACGGAGGATTTACTAATAAGGCACTACCAAAAACATTTGCCGGGCATTGGCCAATTGTAATTGTAAAATTGGTATAATTTCCTGCACACATGCCTAACATTACTATAGTACTATCCGGATTGACTCGTGTATAAACAGGGGGTTGCCAAACTGCATCCTTCATGTATTTAATAGTATCTATAGTTCCTGGAGGCATACCTCTCAGTGTAATAGTACCGTCACAATAACCACATTGGGATGGATTGGTAAATGAAGTAAGAAAATAATTGGGCGGTGGGGGTATTGTTAATATATAAGGCCCCATCGGAGGCGTCACACAACTATCATAACAGGATGCATACCTGCCAATAATATTTGTATAAGTACCAGTATCCAATCCACTAATTGTAATTGTCCCGGTTGATGAACTTGTTACTACTATTGGTGGCTGTGGTACACCATGGGCTGTATAGCTTACTGTATAAGTTATTCCGGGCTGCAACCCATTCAGCACTAAACTACCATTAGCTACACACCACGGGTTGGGGTCAAAAGCATCCACCCTTGAAATAGTAGGTATTGGATTATTAAGCCTGATTGGCCCGACTGCATTCGTATGACAAAAACCAACTTTGACGACGAAACTATCATATATCCCATTGCATAATCCTGTAAGAGTAACTGAACTATCCCCTAATGAAGTTTGAACAATATAAGGTTGCAATACACCATTATATTTATAATAAATAGTATCAGAAAGACCAGGAACTAAACCAATTAACGTAATACTGCCATCGCTTAAGCCACAACTTGATGGATCCCTTGTTGTGAAACGACTAATATTTGGGTTAGCACCTACTGCTACAAATACAGTATTACTAACAATATAGGAGTCACAGTTCGAGGAAGCTACACCTGTTATTGTATAAGTTGTAGGAACAACAGGGCAAACTGTAGCTATCTGGGTAGTTGCTACAACAGCTCCAGAAGGGTCAGTCCATCTATAAGTCCATGAGGCCGGGCCATTGGGGGTAAATCTGTAACCAGAGTCAATAGCTGTCCAGGTCGATGCATTTTTATCAGCTGGGATATTGAAATTTGCACCAGTTGCGTCAACAAGTCCAAGGGTTGCCCAACCATGATTCCAAGCAGTACAGATAGGCCTTGTATGTAAAAATATATCTATTGCGTAAGTAGACTCATAAAGCACAATCTGCTGGATACCCAATTGACCTGGACACATGCCTGTTGTAAATAAAGGCACAACATTCCATGATACAACAAACGTTCTACACGGGGCAGTACCATAAACAGCCCATTGAATTGTTCCTCCTTCAGCGGGGTCAATATCATAATAAGCACCCATAATTGTATTCAATGTAGCAGCATTAAGTGAACCAGCTGTAGCTGGTAATGGCCCAGGTATTGACCATGGGCAACCGCCACCTGCCAGTGCCGTATTAAAACAAATTTCACCATTAGCTCCAATAACACAACTTCTGTATTTCACGCCATAAAAACAAAAATCGAAAGGTAAAGGAACAACACCACTATATTGGTCATCAACGCCCAATAATACTCCGGTTCCACCTGTAAAAGTAGTAGGCAAGTAAGGAATCGTTGAATAAGTATAGGCAGTAGTTGATCTTACAGAAGTTACGCCAGTTGCGGTAACTACCGTACATCCTCCATTGCAAATTGTCGTTCCACCAGTACCACTAATTGATGTACTGTTCAATGGGGGGCAAGGCAACGGTTGTGCTATTGCATTTATTGAAACCAATAAAGACAATAAGACAATGATGGATGTAAAAATTTGCTTCATAATCTTGATCTTGAACTATAATTAATTTAAGACACACGTTTTCTCCAAATGGTTTGGTAAAAACACAACTTGGCACACATTTATTATTACAAATGCGTATCCCGAACCCATAAAATTATAACATTTTTTTAAAATGACAAGAATTTTACAAAAAAATCATTTAAAGATCCTATCTGCAATCGCCCCTACTTCCTCTTATAAACCGGAACCGTACTACATGGTTCCCCATACATAATAGATTTCGCCACCGGCCTAAGTTTAGCTGTTATGGCTACATAGGCTTCTTCAGGCACATGGGTGTCACCACAGCCTTTTATTACTATGCGCTTATCTACAAAATCTGCTAATTCTATACTATTAATCCTTTGGTACAACAATGATTTTTCCAGCTCACTAGTGGTCCCATAATATACCGAATGTGCAATAGGCTCAATATAAACCGCAGCCAGCATATAAGCCCAAACAGGTACAATTGCATCAGCACTACAAAATATAGCCACATCCTTGCCCTCATACTGTTGCCAATCGTGCGTGAGCAAAGCAGCCCTATAATCTTTTTCCCTCAATATCATTTCCCGAAATAGAAAAGGCTTCAAATCAAATGCCACAACATTTCTACCGACAACATAGGGTGCCAGGTCGAAGGTGATAATACCGCTTTCTGCTACTTTATTTACTAATGTCTCCATAAAATGTTCTTTATGTTTCTGGCAACCATCTTCACATTAAAATTCAAGGAAGAACAACCTACCTAAATGCAAAATTAGAGCATTGCCCATAAGTAAGGACTAAAAATAAATAATATAGGAATAGATAGGAACTTCAATCGCAATTCAGCTTAACGAAGATGGCGAAATAAAGTATATCAAGCTTGATGATTATGTTTCTTTTATGCTAGACGCAAAAGCCGAGAATAATGAATTATTTAAGACCTTTTGCAACTAGGCAGAAAAGGAAAAGAACAAGCCAAGTGGTGTACTTTATTTAATCAATGTTCCTAAGGAACATTGATTAAATACCATGTATTGTCCGATTCAATAAAATAAACTGCTCTCCAGGTAATGATAATTTAATTCCGTTGGCGCCGTAGGTGCCAATGGCTTTGTAGAAAATGATGTATTGAGTCAAACTGCTCCTTGGGAGCAGCGCAACACGAGTTTATGAAATAGGAAAATAAAAACCAGTTATCACTTTTTTTGTAAATAATACCTATTTCGCATAGTGCTTCTCCAACACATCACTTACAGCAAGCACCAATTGGTAAGGCAACTTAAGGTCATCGCTATTCACCAGGTCGTACCGCCCCAGTGCCGACCATTTCATATAAAACCTAGGAAAGCCCTTGATATTAACCTCATAATGCATCCCATCCTTCCTCAACTGAGCTATAATCACAGCCAGGTAGGTCTTCTTCTCAAAAATCAACTGACTCGAAAAACTATTTGCCACACCACGAAGGTAAAACCCAATCTAATTCAAAAACCATTGCCTCCCAAATTTGCTAACCATGAGCTTATATTTATTTACTGATAACTCCAAACAATCTACTTAAAAACTATCCCAGTGCATCTTTCTACTTTCTACTTTCTACTTTCTACTTTCTACTTTCTACTATCAAACTCATTATAAAAATCAATTTTTATCCAATTACCAAACGCTTTTCAAAATTCATCCGTCTTACTAAGTGTTAACCCATTAATCTAAAAAAGCCAATTATTAATTAGCGGCTAAAATTTCATATAAATTCAAAAAACTTCAAAATGAACATCGGTCTAGCAATTAAGTCAATTCGGAAGAAGCTCTCAATTACCCAATATGAGTTAGCCGAAAAATGTGAACTATCACAAACTTCACTGTCACAAATAGAAACAGGGGTGAAACGTCCTAGCCAGAGAACCATTTCAAAAGTTTGTATGGTGTTAGATATACCTGAATCAATCATCTACATAGTTGCCATGCAGGAAGCCGATGTTCCGCCAAGCAAGAAAGGCGTTTACGAATTGGTTTATCCATCCATTAAGAGTCTTGCCCTGCAAATGGTAAGTTCTGAGCACCTGGGTCTGGTTGCAGTATAGTAATATTTCATTGTGCGATTTATATAAAAAGCGGTACTATCTACATAGTATCGCTTTTTTATTACCCCAAAGACTAAAACAATGTCCCTAAAATAATCAATCGATTCTATGAATTTTCGCTTCACAAAAATTACTTTCTGTAACACTACTGTATAATTCCTTCTCGCTTAGAAAAATTACAATTTGATGGAGGAAAAATTGCGGTCAGCACCGCTTTCTGGGGTCAGACCGCAATTTTTGACGCGTCTATTACCAAAATATAGTGGGAAACAACATCCTCACCTTGGCAGAGTGTAGGTAGGATTCTTCAATTTAACACACTCAAGTGAAGTTTAATATTTGGATTAAAGCCCAATAAACTTGATACGGCTATTCCCCCTTGTGCGTTGGCATCGTGCGCAGGTCCGAAGGGGGTTAGGGGGCAATGTCACTAAGTTAAGGATTTTGAACGTTTTTGAGATATTGTTAAATGTGGGTTGTATAAGCCCAAAGGGCTTAAATGTGAATAGCCCCCGGTGTAAACCGGGGGCATATGAGGTAAATATTTAATGAACCCCAAAGGGGTTCAATGTGAAAATAAAATAATTATTACCCTTGAAAATCCTTAACTTAGTGACATTGGGGTTAGGGGGATGTAAAAATACATATCTGAGTTTCAATCTACAGGATGCGACACACTATCCTTTGGCAGAGAGGCCCATGCGAGAAGCAAATACCCAAATCAAATCAACAAATACATCAACCTCACAGTCCACAAATTACTATATTGCTTCGAAGCCCTGGAAATAACAGGCGGTGAGACTGTTCTGATAGGAACTAGAGAATAGGCAAATCTGATATTCAAAAACAGACCCTTCCATAAGTGCATCTGCGCACCCACTATCAGGTCGAAGTTGTCTTTAGAATACTGGTATTTATTAAGATCCAACGGGAGATACGGAATTGTTTCATAGCTTTCATTACTACCTACCAGCCTGCTATAAGCCACCCCAATCCCGGCATGGCTCTTCCGCTTATCGAAATAATTGATCATAACGGGTATCTCAGCATAATTAAGTGTAACCCCATAATTCTTAATGATAAAAAAAGTATCTGCAGGCGATTGGCGCACTATATCACTTTTCGCACCCTTTTGGCTAAATAAAAACTCCCAGCTTAGTGCCAGGTGCTTCTTTAGTTGTACATAACCAATACCCCCTACATTGGCACCAATCTTATGATACCCTGCAAAATTATCACCATCTACCTGTGAAAAATTAGCCCCACCTATAAGCCCTGCATAAAACAAACGCTTTTCTGGTATATACAAAGGATCCTCACCCTCATCATATTGCGCCCACACATTTTGGCAAATACCCGTTAATAAAATTGTAATGACAACAAGTGCCGCAAATTTTCTACTTTTATTCATTGAAACAGCCAATGCTAATGAATTTCAAATATACACCAAACACACTTAAAAAACTGGAGTTGCTTTATGACGAGGCAAGGTATATAGTGCGTTTTGAGAAAGGTAACTTCACAAGTGGCTTTTGCGTGCTCGAAGAAAGGCGCATAGTGGTGATCAATAAATTCTTCAATACAGAGGGCCGCATCAATGCATTAATTGAAATATTACCCACCATTAAGATAAATGAAGATGAACTAAGCGGCGAAACCCTTAAGTGGTATAAGCAGCTTATTGCCGACAACAACATAAATATTGTACAATCTCAAATAGACCTGGACCAGTGAAAATAACTTTTTTAGGCACAGGCACCTCCCAGGGAGTGCCATTTATAGGTTGCCCATGCCCCGTTTGCCAATCTGACAATAAAAAGGATAATCGCTTGCGGTCTTCCATTTTCATTGAAACACCAGAGGCTAATATTGTTATAGATACCGGCCCCGATTTCAGGTACCAGATGCTTAGGGCTGGTGTGAAAAGACTCGATGCCGTAATTTACACCCACGGCCACAAAGACCATATTGCCGGGCTCGACGATATACGTGCCTTCAACTATTTCCAAAACATGGCTATCCCTATTTATGCCACTCTTGAAACCCAGGCCGGCCTAAAACGTGAATTTAGCTACATCTTTAGTGAGTTCACTTATCCAGGCATTCCACAAATTACCCTGAATACCATAAATGGCGAAGACTCATTTATTATTAACGGGCTTACAATTACCCCCATCAAAACCCTCCATTATAAATTAGAAGTACTAGGTTTCAGGATCGGTGATTTCACTTATATCACAGACGCCAACTTCATTGCTCCCGAAGAATTGGACAAAACCAGGGGTAGCAAAGCAATAGTTTTGAATGCCCTGAGAAACGAACCCCATATTTCTCATTTCACCCTGGCTGAGGCCATAGATATAGCTAAAAGCACAGGCATCCAGGACACCTATTTTACCCACATCAGTCACCAGCTTGGCTTGCACGATGTGGTAGATAGCAATCTACCCCCAGGCATGCATTTGGCTTACGATGGTTTGGTACTGGAATTTTGATAAGGATTGATAAATTTTAAAATACCTCTCCTAATTTTGAACAGATTGATTAAACAATAAAAATATTCTACATTATGATACTCAAACTATCAGACCTTGATTTGGAAAAAGTATACAGTTATGCAGATTATTATAGCTGGAAATTTGTTGAAAGGGTAGAATTAATTGAAGGCATAATTTTCCCAATGGATATTGAATCAAATCGTTTACATCAGGAAATTTCAGGTATACTGCATCTTAAATTGGGCAATTATTTGCAACAAACTAAATACCATATTTACGCAGCCCCATTCGATGTTAGATTTCCAAATAACTCTAAAAAGGATAGTGATATCTACACTGTCCTCCAACCCGACTTATGTGTTATTTGCGATTTATCAAAGCTTGATGACCGGGGTTGCAATGGCGCTCCAGATCTGGTGGTAGAAATTCTCTCACCATCAAACAGTAAGAAAGAACTGAAGAATAAATATGAAGTTTATGAGGAAGCAGGGGTAAAGGAATATTGGGTGGTTTTCCCTGTTGAAAAGACCATGATTATTTATACCCTCATTAACGAAAAGTACCAGCCATCCCGCCTCTTTGCCTGCGGAGATATTGTTACATCATCTGTCCTACCCGGACTTTCCATTGACCTTGAAGAGCTGTTTTCCGACCTCCTGAACGAAGATGAACTCCCACCCTACGGATTACAATAAGCATACACATCATTTTATTTAACCAAACAGCCATTACAGCTATTTACTTTTGTATTTTTGCCAAAATTGCACGAGTAATATTTTATATATCTAATAGAATTACCCTCTACTGGTTTATATGCTTTGCTTACTGCATCATAACCGTAGCACAATAAAGTAAATATCGCTTTTTCCAACGCTACCGTTTTAACTTTTGACTTTTAACTTTTGACTTTAAAAAAATGGACTACAATTTCGAACAAATAGAGAAGGACTGGAAGAAATACTGGAATGAAAATCAGGTTTACAAAGTTACCAACGATACCTCTAAACCTAAGTGCTATGTATTAGACATGTTCCCCTACCCAAGTGGTGCAGGGCTTCACGTAGGTCATCCGCTTGGCTATATTGCTTCAGATATTTATGCCCGTTACAAAAGGTTAAGTGGCTACAATGTGCTCCACCCCATGGGCTTCGATGCATTCGGCTTACCAGCCGAGCAATATGCACTTGAAACCGGCCAACACCCTGTAGTTACTACCGAAAAAAATATAGCCCGCTACAGGGAGCAACTCGATAATATTGGTTTTTGCTATGATTGGGACCGCCAGGTACGCACCAGCGATTCTAATTATTATAAATGGACACAATGGATATTCCTGCAGTTATTCCATAGCTGGTACGACAGGAAGGAAAACAAAGCAAAGCCAATAAGTGAATTGATTACCAAATTCGAGCAATCAGGCAATGTAGGAATCACCTGCCCCGGAAATGAAAAACTAAGCTTTGATGCCCACCATTGGAATGCCTTTTCTGAAAAAGAAAAACGTGACACGCTCATGCAATACCGCATTGCCTACCAGGGTTATGCTCAGGTATGGTGGTGCGAAGCATTGGGTACAGTACTGGCCAATGACGAAGTGGTAAACGGAGTTTCAGAGCGTGGTGGTCATCCTGTGGAAAGGAAAAACATGCGCCAATGGTTTCTGCGTATCACTGAATATGCCGAACGCCTCATAAACAGCCTCGATACCCTAGACTGGAGCGAAGCTATGAAAGAAATGCAACGCAACTGGATAGGAAAAAGTAGTGGTGCTGAGGTTGTATTTAAGGTGAAGGGGGGTGAGGCTTCCATCACCGTCTTCACTACCCGCCCCGACACAATTTTTGGTGTTGATTTCATTGTTTTAGCACCCGAACATACCTTAACTGATATCATAACAACAGATGCACATCGTGAGGCGGTAAATAATTATGTCCAATATGTAAAAAGCAGGTCAGAGCGTGAGCGTATGAGCGAGGTGAAATTGGTAACAGGCTGTTTTACTGGTGCCTATGCCATCCACCCACTTACTGGTAAAGATGTACCAGTTTGGATATCAGAATATGTATTGGCAGGCTATGGCACCGGTGCTATTATGGCAGTACCTAGTGGCGATGAGCGTGACCATGCATTTGCAAAACACTTCAATATAGAGATAACCAATATTTTTGGCGATAAATATACCGGACAGGATGCCTTTAGCTCCAAAACGGGCACTATAGAAAATAGTGCTTTTTTAAGTGGCAAAAGTATTGCCGAAGCCACCGAGGCAGCTATTCAGGCTTTGGAAGATGAAGATGCAGGCGAAAGGAAAATCAACTACAGGCTACGTGATGCGGGCTTTAGCCGCCAGCGATATTGGGGCGAACCATTTCCTATCGTCTACATTGATGATATACCCTATGCCAATGATGAGCATGTTATCAGTTACGACCATAATTTAGGAACATTACCAGTTGAGCTTCCACAAGTGGAAAATTACCGCCCCGGTCCTGAAGGCCAGGGGCCATTGGCAAATCTGGAAGATTGGGTGAATGTAAACATACCAATATCCGGCAATACTGGTAATGACACCCTCTCCTTTGGAGAGGGCCGGGGTGAGGCCATTATTCATGCCTCCCGCGAAACCAATACCATGCCGGGCTATGCAGGTAGCTCCTGGTATTTCTTGCGCTACATGGACCCTCATAATGATAGCGAATTCGCCTCCCGCAAGGCTACCGACTACTGGAATCAGGTTGACCTATACATAGGTGGTACAGAGCACGCAGTAGGTCACCTATTATATAGCCGCATGTGGACAAAGGCCCTTTATGACCTTGGCCATATTGGTTTTGACGAGCCATTTAAAAAGCTATTGAATCAGGGCATGATTCAAGGCAGCACAAGATTTGTTTACAGGATAGCCAATACCAATCAATTTGTTTCCTTCAAAAAGAAGAATCAATACGAGGTAAATGAAATCAGGGTTGATGTAAACTTTGTAAATGGTCTTGAATTAGATATAGAAGCCTTCAAAAAATGGCGTCCCGAATATGCTGATGCTACCTTCATTATGGAAGATGATGGCAAATATATTTGTGGTGCAGAAGTCGAAAAAATGTCTAAATCAAAATACAATGTCGTAAACCCCGACGATATTGTAGCCCAATATGGCGCAGATACCTTCCGTATGTACGAAATGTTCCTTGGCCCTATTGACATCAGCAAACCATGGGATACCAAGGGAATTGAGGGAGTACACCGTTTCCTCAAAAAAATGTGGCGCCTCTATTTCGATGATAAGGGACTGATTGTAACCAATGAAACGCCCACAGACGCCGAATACCGCATACTACACAAAACCATAAAAAAAATCAGTGAGGATATCGAGCGTTTTTCATTCAATACCTCAGTGAGCCAGTTTATGATTTGTGTAAACGAACTAGCTGCCCTCGGTTGCCACAAAAGGGCTATCCTTGAGCCATTGGCTGTAGCTATATGCCCATTTGCACCACATATAGCCGAAGAATTATGGCATCAACTAGGTAATGAAACCAGTGCTATCAATACCACTTACCCCAAGTTTGAAGAGAAATACGTAACCGAAAACAGCAAAAATTATCCCATAGCCATCAATGGCAAACCCCGCACCGAAATGGAGTTCGCCCTCGATGCCGATGCCGCCTATGTGGAAAGCACTGTCCTCACCGACGAAACTGTGATTAAATGGATGGAAGGCAAGCCTTTAAAGAAATTTATTTATGTAAAAGGTAAGATGATTAATGTAGTAGTGTAATTTTGGGGCGAAAAATTGCTTTTTATGATCATATAATTTGGAAGAAACAGAGTTAACCCAGGCTTGGGTTGACTCTGTTAAAGCTTTATTTCAGGGAAAAACCATAAATATTACTGTAACGGAAGTCCCTGATGAAACTGAATATTTATTGTCTTCCCCAGCCAATAGAGCTCATTTGGAAAAGTCCATTAAAGATATTGCCGATGGTAAAGGCATTGTTCTGACCTTGGATGATTTTAAAGAGAGGTACTCTTAGTGTAGTTTATAAACACCCCCCCAAACCAAGATAAACGCATTCTAATTTCAAAACCCGAAGGGTTGATAGTATTGTAGTAAAATAATAATAAACAATGGCAAACCCCGAAGGGGTGATATTATTTCATATATAACGAGGTAATATTATCCATTCGAGGTTAGAATTACAAAGAACAAATTTGGAACTTGACATTTTTATGTGGTTGCCCTCACTCCTTACTAATTATCCTCCCCATTTTAGGCCCCGTCCCTTACCTTTGCACCCAATTTCAAAATAATGAAGACCAACAAAACAACCATTTTTCTCATTTCCTTCTTTATAGCTCTGGGTGTAGGGTTCATTTGGTATAGTTTCAGCGTTATCCACGACCAGAAAAAACTCGCACTCCCCATTATTGGCAATGAGCAAAACCACCATCTAGCCCAGTTTAAATTCATTAATCAGGATGGGAAAGCCATAACCAATGAAGATATCAAAGGCAAGGTATGCGTGGTGGAGTACTTTTTCGCTACCTGCAAGGGCATGTGCCCTAAGATGAACGAAAATATGGAGAAGGTATACAAAGCCTACCGTGGTAATAAAAATGTACTCATTCTATCACATACTGTAGATCCTCAAAAAGATACAGTGGCCGCCCTCAAAGCCTATAGCCTCCGCTTCGATGCCGACCCTACCCAATGGATGTTCCTAACCGGCGACAAAAAAGAACTTTATGAAATGGCCCGCTATAGCTACCTCATCAGTGCGCTCGACGATACGGCCGGTGTGAGCATTGATAAAGATTTCATACACGATAAGCACTATGCACTAGTAGATGGTTTTGGTCGTATCCGTGGCTTTTATGATGGCCTTGACCCCGAAAATGTAAAACAACTTATAACAGACATCGGGGCACTATTAAAAGAAAAAATCTAAAAACCACCCTATTCCTATTAAAAATCAGGCATTTATTATGTCAACATTTTATTAAAATCCTTTTTCGATAGGGTTTTATAAATAAACTGGTATAATATTTGCACCATCCAGATTGCGGTAATTCCGCTTTATATGCATCCAAAACTCCGAGGCCATCAACTACTATTAATAAGCACATTATTAGTATCTATTACCTTTTTCAATTCCTGCGACCCAAAACACCCTTTCTTAGGTAAGGCAAAACCATGGTCTGATTCTTTTTCTATCAAGGCTACTTGTGTATTCAAACCAGTAGATACAAACATAAAAGTATTTGCACCTATTGCAGAACATGTCAGGCTCGCTTACCAATTAGGCGAATATCAGCCAATATGGCTGGTGGAGAAATATATACCCAACTCTGCCTCCGGAAAATTAATTGACGACCTGGAAGATTTGCAATGGGATGGTTTCGATACCGGTAAGTACAATATTTCTTTCCTCAAAAACCTTAAAACAAAGCTCGATACTTCTCACAATAATTCCTTAACCGACGCCTTCCACTTCGACACTTTATTAACCCATTATTACCTTGCAGCAGCAAAAGACCTGCTTATAGGCCGTATATCCCCTAAAAAAGCGGACTCCCTCTGGTACCACTCTAATGATTCCTCATGGGATGCACCCAAATTACTAGCCACTGCCAAAAATGATTATCCCTCTTTAGATGATTATAGAAGTAAGGTCCCAACCTATACTCTGCTTAGGGACGAATATAAAAGATTCTATGCGCTCACATCAGATAGCGCATTTAATGAAACACTTACAAACGTAAGCCAGGTAAAACGCCCTGATAGCGAAAGCCTGGAACTAATAAATACAGTAATTAAAACCGAGATGCCCTGGGTTACTCCAGTCACCAACGACAGTGTAAGCAATCAGTCACAACTGATTATCGCCTACCAATCCTATAATGGCTTACGCCCAACAGGCAAACTCGATAGTGCGACCATTAGCAATCTTTCCCTGGCTCCCGATTCAATTTTAGGCAAAATTGCCCTCAACATGGAGCGTATTCGCTGGATGCAAAAAGATTTTGGTAGTCTATACCTTGTGGTAGATATTCCTTTGATGGAACTTTACCTACGCAAAGACGGAGCCAATCTTATGCATATGCGTGTAGTGGTTGGTAAAAACGAACGCCAGACACCCTCACTTTTCGCCAAAATGGCCAATATAGTCATCAACCCACCTTGGGGTGTGCCACCCACCATTATGAAGAAGGAAGTACTTCCGGGTATTGAAAAAAGCGGTAAAAAATATTTGGCCAAAAAAGGCTTTAAGGCTTACGATTATAAAGGCAAAATAGTTTCACCCGGTTCTATCAACAAGCACAATTACAACAATTACATCTACCAGCAACCACCGGGCGATGATAATGCCCTTGGCTATGTAAAATTCAACCTGCCCAACAAATGGGATATATACCTCCACGATACCCCCCACCGTGGTGATTTTGGCCGTCGTGACCGTGCCCTTAGCTCTGGCTGCATCAGGCTCAATAAACCCCAGGAAATGGCAGTATTTATTCTATCTCAATTGGAAAAAATAAATTTCACCCAGGGCAAGCTGGATACCATGATTAAAACACATCGTACCCGTTACGAAGTTCTTAAAAACAAAATTCCAGTTCATATCACCTACCTAACCGCATTTGAAGACAGCACAGGTAAGCACCTCCAATACCTAAGGGATGTATACCACCGGGACGAAAAACTCCTCACCTTGCTGAGCACCAAATAGAAAACTTGCGGTCAGCACCGCTTTCAGCGGTCAGACCGCAAGTTTTGGCGTGTATATCACTATAACAGAGTGTGATAATTCACCCGCACTAACAAACCTCACTTACTCACATCCCCCATCACATTCCTCCCAATTAATATATCAAACCCCAAAAACCACCCATTGCAGAATCATTTTCACTCCACTGGTGCGAGTGTTCCGAAGGATCACTCGTGTCTACTAAATAACCCAGTCTGCGACTGGCATTCAAAGTACAAAAGCCGAAAGTAAAACAACAGCCTAATCCTTGCACCACCTTCACTAATGCAAGCTTCAGAGATGATGTTTGGTAGTTCAAAAGTTCTTTGAATAGGACATGCACAATCACATCATATTCCAAAATTACTGTCAGAAACACTGGGATACGGCACCCTCTCTATTTGGAGAGGGCCGGGGTGAGGCCTCCGATTGGCTATCTATTTTTTGCATAAAGTAACATAAATCGATACTTGTCAATAGCAACAGCGCAAACAATAGCATTAAAGATATATTATGCAATGATATTTGCTCTTTAATCATTGTTTAAAACTTGTAGAACTCATTCTACCGGGTAAAATTTGCCCCCCGGAACCCCCATCACATTCCTCCCAATTAATATATCAAACCCCAAAAACCACCCATTGCAATATCATATTCACACATATCACCCCAATTCCCAAAATTTTTCCTGATTTTTTTGCCTCTTAAGCCAATAAAAATAGGGAGAGTGGATTTTATACCTATATTTGCCGAAATTATTAGCCAAAGGGGGTATTTTAACCCCAAAACACTAATGAGTTCTTAATTTCAGAGTAAAAAGGAAAATATTTATTCGGTAACAAAGAAAATATTTGTAAAACCAAAAAAAGTATTCTACTTTTGCAGTCCCTTTGAGAAAAAGGAACAAAGTTCTTAAATATAGTAAGCCACATTAGCTTAGCAAATAATTCTCCTAATTCGAGTTTTATATGTAGGTAGCAGGTTCAATACCCGCTGTGGCGATGGGTTTAATTCAATATAAGCCACTTTAGCTCAGATGGTAGAGCAACTGATTTGTAATCAGTAGGTCGCTGGTTCGATTCCGGCAAGTGGCTCAGGTAAAAAATAATAAGTTGATTGCAAAGGCTCCTCGTGAGCCTAAATTTTTCTCCCTTATTATTTGTAGCTTCAAAATGGGTAGATGGCCGAGTGGCTAAAGGCGACAGACTGTAAATCTGTTCTCTCACGAGTACGGAGGTTCGAATCCTTCTCTGCCCACATTGGTTGATTTGAAAATTTGAAAATGTGTAATCAAAACACCATTTTCAAATTTTCAAATTCTTAATTAAACGTGATAATTTGATTTATCAATTTATCTAGGTACAAAAGTTTTAAGCGGGAGTAGCTCAGTTGGTAGAGCGACAGCCTTCCAAGCTGTAGGTCGCGGGTTCGAGCCTCGTCTCCCGCTCTTTACAGGGTCTTAAAATCCTTGTAAACTGTGAAAAAAGTTCTTTGCAGGTGAAAGTAATTAAAGCTGTTGTAGCTCAGCGGTAGAGCACTTCCTTGGTAAGGAAGAGGTCGGCAGTTCAATCCTGCTCAACAGCTCAAAATTAGTTTTTGTACCTGCTCAGCTAAGCATAATAGCCTATCTGTAGAATAGAACAAATAACTAGTAGTGCAATTTAAATTCAACAGGTAGTTGTAAATAAATGGTACTTTAAATAAGAAACAACGTCGTATGG
Organism: Chitinophagaceae bacterium; assembly: GCA_947456055.1. Lineage (GTDB taxonomy): Bacteria > Bacteroidota > Bacteroidia > Chitinophagales > Chitinophagaceae > Nemorincola. The sequence continues at coordinate 3,281 of CANGSR010000028.1, read as the reverse complement.
CGTTTATAATAACAAACAAAAATTAAAAACAACTACTAAAAAAAATAACAATGGCAAAAGAGACCTTTAAGCGGGACAAACCCCACGTAAACATTGGGACCATCGGCCACGTTGACCATGGTAAGACCACATTAACTGCAGCAATAACTACTATTCTGGCATCTCAGGGATTGGCAGAAAAGAAAGGATATGATGAAATTGACGCGGCTCCGGAAGAAAAAGAACGTGGTATCACTATCAACACTGCTCACGTAGAATACGCAACTAAAAATCGCCACTACGCACACGTTGACTGTCCAGGTCACGCTGACTATGTAAAGAACATGATTACTGGTGCTGCCCAGATGGACGGCGCAATTCTTGTAGTTGCTGCTACTGATGGTCCTATGCCTCAGACTAGGGAGCACATCCTTCTTGCTCGTCAGGTAGGTGTACCAAGAATGGTTGTATTTATGAATAAAGTTGACTTGGTTGATGACGAAGAAATCATCGAACTGGTTGAAATGGAAATTCGTGAATTGCTTACTAAGAATGGCTTCGATGGCGATAATACCCCTATTACTAAGGGTTCTGCTACAGGTGCTCTTGCTGGTGAAGCTAAATGGGTAAAAGCTGTTGAAGATCTTATGGCTTCTGTTGACGAATACATTCCATTGCCTCCTCGTCCGGTTGATCAGCCATTCCTTATGTCAGTTGAAGACGTATTCACTATCACTGGTCGTGGTACTGTTGCAACTGGTCGTATCGAGCGTGGTGTGATTAAAGTAGGTGAAAACGTTGAAATCGTTGGTTTTAACGAAGCTCCTCTTACTTCTACTTGTACTGGTGTTGAAATGTTCAAGAAACTTCTTGACCGTGGTGAAGCTGGTGACAACGCTGGTCTTTTACTTCGCGGTATTGAGAAGAAAGATATCCGTCGTGGTATGGTTATCTGTGCTCCTAAGAGCATCACTCCTCACACTGATTTCAAAGGTGAAGTTTACATCCTTAGCAAAGACGAAGGTGGCCGTCATACTCCATTCTTCAACAAATACCGTCCTCAGTTCTATTTCCGTACAACTGACGTAACTGGTGAGTGCGAACTTCCAGCTGGTGTTGAAATGGTTATGCCTGGTGATAACGTTAACCTACTTGTAAAATTGATTGCTCCTATAGCAATGGATAAAGGTCTTAAATTCGCAATTCGTGAAGGCGGCCGTACAGTTGGTGCAGGTCAGGTAACTGAAATCATTAAGTAAATTATAAGCAGTTAATTCCTGCTTTACGATAAAGAAAAGAGCTGTTCCTTGTGGAGCAGCTCTTTTCTTTTATACTATAATTGGATTCTTAATACAAATTGAAATCCTTCCACCAGGCGCAATTATAATCCCACCAGGGTATTACTTTCCATAAACCACTCCTATCTTTGTATTTACTTCTATGATTGCCAAAAGACTTAAAACATCTTTCGATAAATATTTACCTGCGACTATTGAGGCCTGGGAGCAGTTTGCTGCCAGGTGCGAATTGGTGCAATTCAAAAAAAATGAGATAATCAAGCAAGCATTTCATATTGAAAGATATGCTTACTTCATATTGCAAGGGAGTGGCGGCGTTTTTCTGCTGAAAAATGTAGGGACAGTATGCCTAGACCTTATGTATGAAGATGCCTTTTTTGGGGACTATATGTCGCTCATCTCACACCAGCCATCCCCTCTTTTCACTTTAGCATTAGAGCGTTCGGAGATGCTTAGGATATCAGCTACAAATATTGAAGCTTTAAAGCATACGCCAATGGGACAAACAATTTTCCTCCATTCGGCTGAATCGTCCTTTGTTGATAAACAGCAGCAACAAATAGATTTGCTAACCCTCACCGCCGAAGAGCGTTACCACAATTTATTGGAAAGACAACCTAACATTATTCAGCGCACCTCGCAGAAGTATATAGTCTCCTATCTGGGCATCACTACCCAAAGCTTAAGCAGGATAAGACAAAAGTTATCAAGGAACTGATTAGGAACGTTGATTAAATAAAGTCTACCAGAGGGTGCTGTTATTTTTCTTTTATGCAAGGCACAAACTCCTTAAATAGCTACCTATTTAAGGAGTATGTAACGCAGCAAAAAAGGAAAAGAACAAGCAAAATGGTGGACTTTATTTAATCATCGTTCCTTAATTACCATAGGGTAATTTATTTCCAACCAATATACCCCACCTTTACCTAAACTTTAAAGATGAAATCACTTATCCCGGTACTTTTATTGACAGGAGTTATTATTAACAATGGGTATAGTCAGGAAATTAAAAATCATCCAAAAATCCATTTTATTTACAGTGCCTCGGTGGGCTTTTCCCATATCGAAATAGGAGGTCCTATAGTAACTGTTGCGCCGCAGTCGTCAATCTCAATTCCTAATTTGAAATTTGGGGTGAAACTAGGCAAACATTCAGCTGTAGCGCTAATGTTACCGGGAACTGTATATACCGATTACTCGACTGATAGACATCAAAGCAGGGGATTTGAAGGAATCGTACCAGTTTTTCAATATTGGCCTGTGAAAAATTTGTGGCTCGTGGCTGGTGCAGGACTAGGCCTGGATGCACCAGCATTTTATGATATTAAGAGCGATGATGAGCGTAAATTTTATTTTGGTACAACTTCTTTAGTTGGTGCCGGTTATGAGTTTTGGCACAAAGGGAAATTTGCATTGGATATACAATCCCGAATAAGGATGGGTTCGGTAAACAAACCAGATGGGGAATGCTTTGGATTTACAGCCGACCTGATGTTGGGTATTAGCAGAAATTAAATCCGTAGTTTTTTTTCCAGTAAATATAGGAGTTGTAATAAATACTGCACACCACATAGCAATGCCATTTTCCTTTTTGTATGGCACAAAATCTTCAAATCGTACGATACGAATTTTCACTTCACGAAAATATATTCTATTCTTAAGGCATATTTTAGTATCGTTGGCGCCGTAGGTGCCAAGGGCTTTGTAGTAAATGATGTTAGGTGGGGGTAAACTGCTCCATCGGAGCAGCGCACATCGGAGTTTAAGTACAGTAAAGAGATAATATGTTATCACTTTATTCGAAAAATCAACCAATAAATCTCGCCCTTCTGCAGGAAAATAAACTGCAAAAAAGCTAAGTGAAGATGGCGAAATAAAGTATATCAAGTTTGATGATTATGTTTCTTTTATGCTAGGCGCAAAAGCCGAGAATAATGAATTATTTAAGACCTTTTGCAACAACGCAGAAATGGAACAGAATTAGTGAAATTGGTATACTTTATT
>CANGSR010000027.1 GCA_947456055.1 Chitinophagaceae bacterium | reverse complement strand
GTAGGGTGAAACTGGATAAATTCCATATTTTCTATCCTTGCCTTTGCCCTATATGCCATAGCAATACCATCGCCCGTCGCAATGCGAGGGTTGGTAGTGGTACGGTAAGCCTGCCCTGCCCCACCCGATGCCATAATAGTGCAGCGGGCTAATATTTTTTCAATGGAATTATTTTCGAGATTTAAAGCATAAACACCATAACAGGTAATATCAGGTGTAGCTTTGGTAACAAGGTAGCCCAAGTGATGTTGGGTAATAATATCTAATACAAACCAATGATTGTAAATATTGATATTGGTGTACTGTTTTGCTTCTTCAACCAGAGCCCGCTCAATTTCTGAACCTGTGATGTCCTTATAATGAAGAATCCTGTTTTCTGAATGCCCCCCTTCTTTCCCCCTCATGTACTCACCCTGCTTATCTTTATCAAAGTTGGCACCCCACTCTATTATCTCATTTACACGTTCAGGACCTTCTTTCACCACAGCTTCTACAATGTCAGAATTACATAAACCATCACCTGCAATTAGTGTATCCTCAATATGCTTAGCATAACTATCGTGCTCCAGGTCATTTACCACAGCTATACCTCCCTGGGCATACTTGGTATTGGTTTCATCGGTATTTGCCTTGGTAAGAATAGTTATAGTTTTATCAGGAAATCGGCGGGCAGTTTTAACAGCGAAAGTTAGCCCTGCAATACCCGAACCAATAACCAAAAAATCAGTTTTAAGCATAATATTTATAATCAGCAATAATGAGCCTGCAAAACTAAGGTATGTACTTATATTTATTGGAAAGCTGTTTAAATAAAAGGGAGGAATAGCAGTCCTATCAATTACTGTTTAGTCTTAAAAAAGTGTCGCCTGAACCACTTTTACTGGTTTGGGTTTTGGTTTTAATTGCGGTTTACCAACAATTCTATAAACTTCCGTTTCATTGAAACGGGAGGCATGAATGATTTGGGTGTTACCTGCGTGTTTCTGAAATAATTCTACAGCTATTTCAGGTGTGTTATTTTCCTTTGACAGGTGGGCCAATAATAGGTGGCTAAGGGCTGTAGGGCGGTGATTAATGAGTAATTCCACAGCTTGCCTATTGCTTAAATGACCATTATCGCCGCTAATTCGCTTTTTGAGATGATAGGGATACCTGCCATTTTCCAGCATATCCTCATCATAATTGGCTTCGAGAATAGCAGCGTGGCATTGCTTGAAATACCTGATTAGATTTTCACATACCACACCGATATCTGTAAAAACACCCACTTTCACACCACTATACTCCACCATAAAACTGTAAGGGTCGGCGGCATCATGCATTTTGGGGAAGGGATGAACCTGGAGGCTACCTATTTGGAGTGGTTCAAATCCTTTGAATGAATTAACCAATTGGTTATCAAGCCTTAGGCTAGAGTTACCTAGCATTGGTTGAGTAATATAAACAGGCAAACGAAATTTTGCAGATAAAACTTCAATACCCTTAATGTGATCAATATGCTCGTGTGAAATAAAGACTGCCCTAATTGTAGCTATAGACAGTTTCAATCTTATAAGCCGCTTTTCAATTTCACGGCAAGAGATACCTGCATCAACGAGGATTGCATCTTTATCATTGCCTACATAATAACAATTACCATTGCTGCCCGAATTAAGCGAAGCGATAGATAGCGACATTGGGCAAAGTAACGGAATAAATGGGAACGTAATTTTACTTCCTTTTAGATTTTTCCCACACAGCACTTTGCTGTTTGAGAAAATATCGCCTGATACCTGCTGCAACTGCATAATTCATCATACAGAAGTAGTATGGAATAAATAATGCTTTGATACGCACCTGCCTTTTTTCTAATATCCAGCCTAGAATGGAAAGTGTATAGAACCCAACCTGACAAATAATCAAGCCCTGATAGATTATCCCGCCAGGATTAAAGGCAAGTACACCATTTAAAATCAAGGCTAGTACCATTAGGAATGGTGTAATTGTCCACCTTAGAACACGATGGCTAATGTACTGGAAAGCAAGTATAAAATTATGAAATGGGTTGATGGCTTGTTTGAGCCTTAGGATAGATTGAATCCCCCCTGCTGCAATGCGGATTTTACGCTTTAATTCCTCACCAATATTTTCCGAACCTGTTTCCGTAGCATAGGCTGAGGCTTCATAAATGATACGGTATCCTTTTTGCGCTATGAGCATAGAAATCATAAAGTCATCCAAAACTGTATCAGGTTCTACATTTTCGAACAAACTAGTACGAACACTAAACAACTCACCGGCAGCACCTACTACTGAATACAATTCAGAGTCCCAGGTTTTTAGTTTCGATTCATATTTCCAGTAAAAGCCTTCCCCTGCAGTAGCATCAGCAACCTCTTCAATACTAACCCTTTTCTCTCCACTTACTGCACCAACTTTAGGGTCGTGGTAATGACGGGCAATATTGACAAGGGCTTTATTATTTAGAAGTGTATTTGCATCAGTAAAAATCACAATTTCGGTATCCACCTCTTTCATTGCCCTTTCTATAGCCGCTATTTTGCCCCTTCTTTCGGGTTGGTGCATCAGCTTGATTAGGGGGAATTTTTTGATAATATCGGGGGTAGAGTCATTTGAACCATCGGTAATGAACAAGTATTTTATCTTGTTTTTGGGGTATTCAAGAGATAATGAATTGGTGATTTTTTCTTCAATGCACAATTCCTCATTATAGGCTGAAACTATGAGGGTCAAAGTAGGCCAATTGCCGCCATTATCAGGCAAAGGGCGCCTGCCTTTCAGCATTATCCTCATCTTCACAATAAAAAACAATAATATGCCATACCCGAAAAAGGTATAGAATATGAGGAATAGGCTAAGCCAAAAGAGTATTTGCATAAAAAATCATTTCAAATCAAACCCTAAATTCTTACTGTCCACACCATTGCCCATATTCCACAAAATAGCTCTTAAAAACACAGTAATAAAGCCCCATTGCTTATCTTTTATATAGGATAAAATATTGCGTGGGGTCACAACCAAGAGAAAGTAGGGCCAAAATACCATTCTTACATTAAAGGAACAATTACGTCGGATAAACAAGATACGATTGCGGTTCATAAAGAACTCTTTTAGCGCACTTTTGGCACCTACTGATACAGATTCTTTATGATAAATAAGGGCTTGCATGTTTACCCATATTTTAAAACCTGCTTTCCTGATATGCTCACACCAGTCCATTTCCTCATAATAGAGAAAATAGTTTTCGGCCATGGGACCGGCTTTATCAAGTGCTGATTTCCTCACCATCATGGCTGCACCATGGATAAAACCTGTTTCTCCTGTGTTTGAATCATATTGCCCCTTATCAGTTTCGAATTGGCCTATGCAACTATTTCGGGCTGTATAATAATTCATAGAGGTAAAGCCTGCATATTGTAGCATATCAGGCTGGGAAAAATACCGAATTTTGGGAGAGACTATACCCACTTCGGAATGGGTATCAAGGGTGTTGGCCAATGTCTCAATCAGTCCTACGGTAAATTCGGTATCATTGTTTGCCAAAAACAAATAATCCCCCGTGGCAATTTTAATACCCACATTATTGCCGCCTGCAAAGCCCAGGTTTACATCTGAACGGATAAATGTCATATTGCTGTATTTCTTTTTCCATTCGGGTACCGGATTTGTTTTGCTGCCATTATCAATGACTATAATTTCCAGATTGGTATAGGTATTGGTTTTGGCAATAGATTCCAGCATAGCCTCTGTAACTGCAGGCTGATTAAAATTGACTGTTATGACTGAAACCTTTTTCATGCTCAAAAATTAATTACGCTCCTATCTGTTTATCCAAAAAATCTAAAATCTCCTTATCTACTGCCTCATCAAATTTCCTAGCCAAAAACTTACCTGAGTCCATTAATTTTACTTTATCATCAAGAGTCAACATTTTGGGGTTAGCACCACCTTTCGACCAATCGGTATATAACAGATTATCATTTACCATTTTGTCTTTATAAGGTGAGTTATAGACCAAAGTCTGGAAAAACAACTCATCTGCCCCCCAGGAATATTTGAAAAACCGGGGATATTCGGGGTGCTTTTTTATGTAATCCAGGATATACTTTACCTGCTCAAAAGTTATTGTGAACCAGGTGGAACGACCTACCGGAATTAGACCACCTGGTATATTCCTCTTGGGAAGGAATTTATTCATTAATGCCTCCAAAGTGTATTTACCCGGCAGGGGAGATTCGACCAAAAAATACTTTTCCACTCTGGGGATTGCCTCTTTCCAAACCTCATAAACCGGAAAATATTCCATAAAGGCTTTGCCTTTATTATGTTGTAAATAAGCATGCAATTCCTCTACCTTTTTCAATGGATAGTCCTGACCACTAATCAGGTTTACATAATCAAATGCAACACCATATTTGGATATTTCCTGAAGGCTATTAATAGTTGACTGTACCTGACTATACCCCGCCCAATAAACTTTTATCCTGTTAATGATAAAAACCACATTGCCTTCTTTTTCAAGATATTGAAAGGGCTGGATATCAGTTTTCAAATCCAAATGAATGAAAAAATAAGCATCAGGATGTTTTAGCCTGTTCATTAATCTAGCAATTTGAGCCGGATTTTTATGTGCTAATATGAGGTGCGCTATTTTCATTATTGGCTCTTGATTTGCCTTCAACAACAATTTTAATGAAAATTTCGGGATTGAAGGCAATTAATTCTTTGGTACACCTACTTTCTCTTTAAAGAATAATAATCCACCTTATCATTATGATAATCACATTCCTTTTGGAATTGCTTATCAAGGGGACCCCGCCTCGATAAATGATTAAATACTGCCTCTTTGGAATCATAATGCCATGGATAGACTATACTATCCCAGAATTTTGGGTCATAATCATCTTTCAACCAGGTAAGGGTTGGAAAGAAATTATTTCCATAATCTGGGGTGATGAACCTGGAAATAGAATCGGCATACCACTCATAAATATTGGTAATGGTAAAATCTGTAGTTTCGAATATTACTGGTTTAAACTGATTGGTGTATTGTCTGGCTATTTTCTTTAAGTACCATTTACCATTAAAAGGTACATATTCAACTTCAAGATCGCCATCAACGAAAAAGAACAGGTATTTATGGTAGCTAAATTTCAAAACGTTAGGCGGATATTTATAAGGGGGGTAATCATAATCGAAATACCTAAATGATTTTCGTTTAATCTTCTTGATAGCAAATGAACCTCTATCAATAACAAAAGTACCTTTTTCGTGGCTTTCACCACCGAAGGTGCTTAAAGAATAGCTCATAACGCCATGTGTATCGCTAGATGCTCGGCTGCATTCGCAATTAATTACATAATCATCAGACTTATTCGTGGTATCAAAACTAAAATCGTAGCTGTTAAATTTACCCGGTAATAATGCACTTCTTTCCAGATGATAGATTGGGTTTTGTTTCAATAATTCCTGTGCATTATCCATATGGTCAGTGGTCATATTGGGGATAATTTTACTTTTTCGTGCATGTAAATTAGCATAGGATTCGGTGGCTTCTAATTCTTTTTTACCTCTGGTGATTTTAAACATCACAACCGGCAAGGCTTCAAAGAAGTTTTGAAATACATTATTTACCTTCTCATACCTACGGAAATAGGAATAACAGAAATAGCTGGAATCCTCATAATTTTGGGGAATTGATGCCACTGCCTTTTCCACTACTTCACGTGCAGATAGACCTTTGAAAGCAAATTCAGTGAGCTGATTGGGCGAAATATCTAAATAAATCTTCTCAGGAGAATGATGTGTAGGGGTATATAAAATACTGGTTTTCAGTCCAATGCAGGATACATTGAGTGTAATAGATTTAAACTTATCTGGCACCTTAAAACTGAATTTACCATTACTATCTGTCAAGGTACTTTGATTGATTTCCGGGATATTAATAGCTGCATAGGGCAAAGTTGTGGAATCGTGGCTACTGTATAAGATCCCGATAAAACTATATTGGGCATGAAGGCTTTGTGGTGCTAATAAGATTAGACACACAAAGATTTTCACTAAAGCCCAACTATTAGACTTCATGCTGCTATTGGTTACTCGCAAAATATTCACCCATTAATAAGACGTAAAATAGCTATAAAATCTTTGGTTTTCTTGATGTCTGGAAACAAATTTTATTTAACCAATAATCCAATTAGACACACAACATTTTAACCATACTTTTTTTTATCATTAACCATTATGTTACTATTTCGTACTTTGTGCTACTAGTTTCGGGCATTATGGAAAACAAGTTTTTTGTTATAGTCTATTGTTTGGTAATTGCCTCCCTAATTGCCGGATGCAGTTCTTCTGATGGAGCAAAATTGAATAAGGGCACTACCAAAATCCCAATAAAGCATGATACTAGCCTGGTTAAACTAGACTCCCTAAAACAACCGATATTAGATACCACTCTTTATAAAAAGCTTGTAGCACATTTGGTTCATGATTCGGCGAGTATACACTGGCCTGTAAAAAGTGCCTATCCTCTACCGGGGGCAATTTTGCCCTTTAAGAGAATAATTGCCTATTATGGCAATTTCTATACACCTAATATGGGTATATTGGGGATGCAACCCGAGGATACCATGCTTGCAAAGCTTGCGGCGGAAGTAAAAAAATGGAAGGAGGCCGACTCTCTTATACCTGCCCTACCTGCAATACATTACATTGCAGTAACAGCACAAGGCAAACCAGGTAAAAATAGTAAATACAGGATGAGGATGCCTCCTGAGCAAATAGAACACGCCCTGGAATTGGCAAAAAAAATAAATGGAATTGTCTTTTTAGATGTGCAGGTTGGGTGGAGTTCGGTGCAAGATGAAATACCTCTGCTGGAAAACTATTTAAAACAACCAAATGTTCACCTGGGTATAGATCCTGAATTTTCGATGAAAGAAAGCGGACGGGCTCCTGGTACGATAATAGGCACTTATGATGCAGCAGATTTAAATTATGTTACCGAATACCTGGCTAAATTGGTAAAAGAAAATAAGCTACCACCAAAGGTTTTTATTGTACATAGGTTTACTAAGGGCATGGTTACCAATTACAAGGATATACTACTTCGACCGGAAGTTCAGATAGTAATGGATATGGATGGATGGGGTTTCCCGGCCAAAAAGGTAAATTCCTACGTGCTGGCAGAGGCTAATGAACCGGTACAATTTACTGGGTTTAAGTTATTTTATAAGAATGATATCCTAACGCCACCATGGAAAACAGTAATGAAACCTACTGATGTACTGAAGCTCTACCCTAGCCCTATATATATCCAGTACCAGTAAATCGATTTACAGATAATCACTGTACAATTATCTCATCACAAAACATCCATGCTTTTTGCCCGGCTCCGGTATGCCATGATGGGCAGGTATGAATACTGGTTGCAATCACCTTCACATACCGGGCTTTGATATGACCTGGCATGGCTTTAAAATCTTTTATCTGCCTAATATTTATGTTGGCTGGTTGTTCATTCTTAGCAAAATCCGACCCAATAGAATTATAGTTGACTCCATCTAGTGAAACCAGAAATTCAACCTTTGAGGGTAAGAATATCCAATCATTTGGTGAGTAAAGAAAGCCGGCTTTGACACTGTCGATTTCAGTGATCTGCTTTAAATCTATTATGCCTGATAGGTCCACACCATAGTAACCCTGCCATGCTCGTGTAGTAAAATTAAAAGTACCCCTTATTCCATCTACAAGTGCATTCTTACCCGAAGCAGGATAAAGCGGACTAAATTCAGTGGCTAAAGTGAGTGGCTTGTTTAAGCCCAAATGACTGATATGATTATCGCCAAATGTTTTTTGGTTGGAGAAAACCTTCATTTTATAACTTGCCTGAGAATTGAATTGGCTAATGTTGGAGAACCTCTGAATATCAGATGGGGTTGCCAAGCTCAATTCTATGGCTTGCCCACCCGCTTTGGCTAGCATTGAGTAAATGGTATCCCTGCTTGTTACAAGATATTTACCAATTTCAATAGATTCAGGGTTGGTTTCCCAATCTGTGCTTATTGAATCGCTATAGATTGAGGCAAGGTAGGTGGTGTTTTTATCTAAAAATGATAGTGGCTGTTTGATTAAATAGCAATGCTCATCACAAATTGCACCTATGAACCATTTATCTGCCTTCCGACGAGCAATAGAAATATAATGACCAATTTGAGCATCTATTACTTTTGTTTCATCCCATGATGAAGGCACATATTCCAAAAACTTGAAGGCAGGATTGTTTTCATAATTCTCAATCATATCGCTGGCCATCATCATGGGGCTGAACTGAACTACTGAAAGAGCCAACTGATTTGATATTGTACAGTACAATCTTTTGTATTGTTCGGGAGTATGTATGATTTTGAAAATGCCCGGCGTATAATCATAAGGACCAGCCAAAAAGCGGGTGAAGGGCAATATGGCTTCATGATATGGAGGCGTGGCATTGTAGGTGGCATTCCATTCATTACCTCTTGCAGCTTCCTGGCTCAGCAAATTGGGCCATGTGCGGTCTAGCCCTGTGGGTTTAATGCTTTCATGAACATCCAGGCAAATCTGGTACTTAGCCGCAGTTTCTACTACTTTTTGAAAATGATTGACCATGTATTGGCTGTGATGGTGGTATCCCTTAGGAATAATAGTGCCTGCATAGCCTGTTTTTAGATAGTGTATGCCCTGCTTTTGACATAATGCAAAGGCATCTTCCATTTGTCTTTCATATTCAGGAATATTGCCACCCGTTTCGTGATGGGAAATGAAGTTTACTTTTTTCTCGCTGGCATACCTGCATACCTCCTCAAGGTCGAAATCGGGATATGGTGTAGAGAAATCCTGTAGGGGTGTTTTACCTGTTGCCCAGGTTTCCCAGCCTTTGTTCCAGCCCTCGGCTAAGACACCGCCTATATTATGGGCAGCGGCAAAATCTATATATTTCTTGTTTCGGGCAGTGGTTGCCCCATGGTTTGGACCCTCGCTCCAGGTGTATTTACCTATATGCATACCCCACCAGATGCCAACGAATTTTATGGGTTTAATCCATGAAACATCCTTAAGGGCACAAGGCTCATTTAGGTTTTGGATAAGATGGGATTCAATTAACCCACCAGGGGTTCTGGCAATTTGAAAAGTCCGCCATGGAGTGATGAATGGAGATGGGGCTGTTGCACAAATGCTGTCAGGCCCTGGCCATAATTTCGAAACAAAGCTTAAAGGCTTGTTCTTTTGCCTTTTCAAGGTCATTTCGGAGTAATTTGAAAGGTCCGCTTCATGAATACTTAAGTATAAGCCTGTACTGGTTTCAATAGTAATTGGTGTATTGCAATCCTCTATTTTGCTTAATGGAGTGTGCCTATAGAGTGATTCATAGGCAAATTCATCGGCAGGCATCCACCATGCACTATCATCGGCTGGAAAATTGAATTCGGTGTTTTCAGACACGATTTCCATATCCGTGTTTTTCCAATTACTTATTTCATACCTGAATGCCACCCCATCATTATAGGCTCTTGTAAAGACTTTTAGGGTTCGGCCATGTTTTATAGGCTCAGTAAAAGTGATAATATGTTCCGTATAATTATTTCTTACTGCTTTATCTGTTCCACAAATAGTTTCCCATGAAGTATCAACCCTATTGTATTGACAATCAGTGGTTACTAATCCAGGCCCAAGAAGTGGCTGGTCTTTAAAACCAAAAGAAAAATTTGATTTACGTATTACATTCTGAGTATCAGAATATACCTCATAATAAGGCGAACCACCATCTATGGCTACTTTTATGCGTAACCTTCCATCGGGGGATGCAATGGTAAATTCAGAAGGTTGGGCTTGGGCGGGTATAAATGTAAATAAGAGGCAAGTCACTAAGATTATCCAAACACTGCATCTAATATTTATATGTCCCAACTGCATAGGAAACAAATATAAACAATTAATGGAGTTGATGGGATTGTGGCACTGGTATTGGCATTTTCAATAATTTGCATAGTAAATTATATGCGATATTAAAATACAGGATTTACATATCTTTGTAAGACTATGATAGAAACAATCGTAACACCTCTTAAAGAAAACTTTGATATGGCTGTTTCATTACCTGCAAAATATATTGGTAAGGAGGTACATGTATTGTTTTTCATTGAGGAAGAAGTAGATAAAACCTCTGCAACAATTACACCCAAAAAACTTCCATCAGATTTTTTTGGCATACTTAATAAAGAAGAAGGTCAAAAATTCGATCAACACATCCAACAAATGCGTTATGAATAGGCAGAAGTATTTAATTGACATCACTGTAATTTTTACCTTAAAGCCCCAAAACCAGTTTTATTCCTTTCACCTAATTTATCCTACATTAGCATTATCTAAACGAATTTGAAATAATGTTCAAACTTGACAGAACTGTAGGTAAGGGGCAAACTCATGAGGAGGCCTCAGCGAATCAGGCAGCTTATTGGAAAACCAAAACAGTGGATGAACGGTTGGCTGTGGTTATGTACCTGAATAGTATAGCTTACAATTTCGATATAAATAACCCTCCCCGCCTCGATAGAACGGTTTTCAGAACCCGAAAACACGAAACCTAATAAGCCATTTAATGCTGATTTCAGGATTTTATTAATTGTATTTATCTATATAATGTGGCTAATACTAGTTAATGTTACTCAACACCACAATTAATGCCTTAGAGCTTACCCAATAACAACTTATACATTTCGGAGTACGAATCAAGAACAATACCAGCCTCAGAAGCCTTCCGTACAACCACCCCAGTTAGTGTTTCCAATTCGGTGGGTTTGTGGGCTGTAAAATCTGCCTGCATTGAAGAGGTAGTTTCATAAGGTAGTCTGCCCATAACCTGGAAATTCTTTTCGATAGTATCTGATGGCATATTGATGTTGAGCGACGTAGCCAACAGAAGTATTTCTTCCATTAACTTTTTAATGTAAGTAGTATGCTCATCGCTTTCAAGTATCTTGCCGATGCTTATATTATATGCAGAAGTATAAGTAGCTATAGGTGAAATAAAGGAGAATTTTGACCAAATCTTTTGCAGGATATTTTCTTCGTATACCGCATTAATATTTGCTTTTGAGAATAAATCAATAAGTTTAGGATATTCTGCCTCAAAAGCTTTGTCCCCACCAAAATGTACTGAATAAAATTCACCACGTTGTTGAACTGTACTGGGGGCAATAATTTTTGAAACCAAATAAATACAACCTTGTAGCACCTTGGAATCAGGTACAATAGATTGGATTTTCTCAGTACTATCAATACCATTGAGGAGCGGCAATATCAAAGTATGAGGAGAAATGGATGATTTAAGTGCCTTTACACTCTTTTCAAGGTCATAAGTTTTTGTACAACATATAAGCAAGTCAATATCTCCAATTGAATTTATATCATCTGCTACCAAATCTGGCCTGACGATTAATTCTTCTGTTGGCGTAATCAATTTTAAACCATTTTCTTTGATGGCTTCAGCATTACTACCCCGTACGATAAAAATAATTTCTATCTCTTTTGAATGACTATATGCAGCTGCCAACTTGCCACCAATAAAACCACCAACTCCCCCAATTCCAAGTATTGCTATCCTAAATTTTTTCTGCATAATGTTTTGTTTGAGTATCTTTTCTTTTTATCGAAACTACTTCCATTTGTCTGTAATGAAATCATCGATTTTCAATTGGATGGTATGCTACTATTGCTGAACAATAATCATATCTCAGTAAAGATAGGGGGGTAATTCCGAATTGGGATGTTATAAATCTGGTAAATTAATAGCGTGAAATCAATTCTAATTAAAAGAACAAAATCATTGATGTACGCTTCCCAATAATTTGACCTATATATTTTGAACCTAAGCATGGTGGAAATTGCTTTACATTTGTGGTTATGATTGAAATTCTTAGTAAATATAAAATTTGCGATAGTTTTGAATTATACAGTGATGGTGATCTCAAACAAGTATGCAACGCTCCTAAAGATAAAGTAGGTGTATACTTGTGGTCAGATCTTGATAATCCTGGTCGACTACTATATATTGGGTCATCTGGGCGAGTTAGATGTGACGGTAAATTGCAAGTAAGAAAGAGCAATGGTACTGGACTTTATGGACGTTTAGTTGAGGGTCATCAATTTGCAAAGGTACTTGGACAAAAGCTAAAGCGGCATGAAAGTTTACCTCTTATGATGATTAAAGATGAGATTCAAAGAATTAAAATTGAATGGTATGTTACTTGGGATGAATTAAACACTCATATTCCTGCTTATGTAGAGGCTATCCTTTTACAAAGGCATTATGAAACTTTCAAAAATCTTCCACGATGGCATGAAAGATACTAAAACATCAAATTAGCACACCCTTATTTAACTTTAGGTAAAACAACAAAACCCGCCACGAGAGCGGGTTTTGTTGTTTTTGTGCGGAAGAGGAGATTCGAACTCCCATGCCCGTTACAGGCGCTACCACCTCAAAGTAGTGCGTCTACCAGTTTCGCCACCTCCGCAGCTTTTGAAATTTGAGGCGCATCATTACAATACTTCTCCATTTCTCTTTGAGGGGCAGCAAAGGTAAAACCATTTTTCAATTTAGCCTAATTGAAAGGCGTTTTTTTAACAATTGGGTGAGACTGTTTATCTATTTATTGTTATCCACCTAAATGTTCTATTTATTCACATCTCATTAATGTACAATCCATAGCCGTGTAGTTTGAGGTAATTTGCAGTTAAATTGAAATTGTGACGAGCATTAGCCCCATTGATAAACCTATTACTATTGTTGCCATTTCTGGCAGCCTGAGGCCTAATTCGTCTAATCATGCAGTATTAAATGTAGTAAAGGAAATTATTGGTGACAGGGCGAAATTCACTCAGTTTGAGGGATTGACCGATATTCCGGCATTCGACGATAACCCTAATCCGGTACGCGCTGTGTTTGATTTCAGGAATTTGCTCAGGGAGGCCGATGGAGTGCTTATTTGTAGTCCAGAATATGCATTTGGCATACCAGGTGCACTAAAAAACGCAATTGACTGGACGGTATCATCTGGGGAGCTTGTGAATAAACCCCTTGCATTGATAACGGCTGCAACTGGTGGCGAAAAAGCCCACGCTGCATGGCTATTAGTATTTACTGCACTTTCGGCTAATATGCCAGATGGGAGTATGTTACACCTACCTTATATAAGATCGAAACTGAACCAGAATGGGCAAATAAATAATCCTGAAATTTTGAAAACCATTGAAAATGTAGTAGATTCACTCATAATTACAATTAACCAGACAAGGAATAGGATTGAATAAAAATATATTCTCAACAATGAAAATAATAGCCTAAACGGGTTTAATCTAAGCCAAAAAATAGCGAAGAATAACCTGATTGGAAATTCATTTTATAACAAAATCATTGCAACTTAGGTGTATTTTATTTACCTTAACTGTCGTAAATTCGCTAACTTTTAAAAATCACCCTTCCCGACTTTGTGATAGTGGATGATTGAAAAAATAAATTCAGTTAAAAAACGTGTATGGAAGCTGCTAGTAACGCAAAATTAAATCTTAAAAATGAACTGCTCCAATATTTTGGATTCGACACCTTTAAAGGTGAGCAGGAAAAAATAATAAAAAGTATCCTTTCAGGTAAGGATACTTTCGTAATAATGCCTACAGGCGGTGGTAAATCATTATGTTACCAATTACCTGCGTTGCTATGTGATGGTGTAGCTATTATCGTTTCTCCTCTTATTGCCCTGATGAAAAATCAGGTTGACCTTATTCGTGGATACAGTACTAGAGATAATATTGCTCACTTCCTTAATTCTACATTAAGTAAAGCGCAGCAAAAGAAAGTAAAATCTGACCTTACCGAGGGCCGCACCAAAATGCTGTATGTTGCCCCCGAAACCTTAACGAAACAGGAAAACATATCTTTCTTTTCCGACCTTAAAATTTCATTTATAGCTGTAGATGAGGCTCATTGTATTTCAGAGTGGGGGCATGACTTCAGGCCTGAATACCGCAAGCTTAGGGACATGATTAATATGATTAATCAGGACCTACCCATTATTGCTCTTACAGCCACTGCAACTCCTAAAGTACAAGATGATATTGTAAAGAACCTGGAATTGCATGATGCCAATATCTTTATTGACTCGTTCAACAGACCAAATTTATATTACGAAATCGTTCCAAAAATATCTAAGGAGCAAACCCTTAAAAACATGGTGAAGTTTATCACCACAATGAAGGGTAAGAGCGGTATTATTTATACCCTGAACCGGAAGACTACTGAAGAACTAGCAAATACATTACAAGCAAATGGCATTTCTGCAGTTGCTTACCATGCCGGACTTGAAGGTCCACTAAGGTCTCAACGACAGGACCAATTCCTGATGGAAAAGGTGGATGTGATTGTAGCTACAATTGCATTTGGTATGGGTATTGACAAGCCAGATGTGCGTTTTGTAATACACTACAATATTCCAAAGTCGCTCGAAAATTATTACCAGGAAACAGGCCGTGCGGGTCGTGATGGTATGGAAGGCAAGTGCCTGCTGTACTATTCACACAAGGACGTTCAGAAACTAGAGCACCTGATGCGTGACAAGCCATTAAGCGAACGTGAAATGGGCGGACAGTTGATATCAGAGACCCTTGCTTATGTAGAAAGTGGTGTATGCCGCCGTAAATTATTGCTGCATTATTTTGGTGAGGAATACAAACCCGAAAACTGTGGAAATTGTGATAATTGCCTTCACCCTAAGGAAAAGCTGGAAGTAAAGGACAGCGTAAAAATAACCCTTGATGCTATTAATGAACTCGATGAGCGCTTTGGCATTGACTATGTGGTAAATATCATTTTAGGTAGGGCTAATCCTCAAATCCAAACTTTCAGGCACGATAAACTCAAGTCTTTCGGAGCTGGTCTTGTTATGGAAATGGATTCAAACTTCTGGAATTCATTAATCAGGCAGATGATGCTTGAGGGAATGATAAGGAAGGATATTGAAGAGTATGGCTTACTGAAAATAACCGAAAAGGGACAAAAATTCCTTAAAAAGCCTTATTCAATTAAGGTTGCGCTGAATCATAAATATGATGATGCAACCGGTGATGATGATGAGGTAAGTGGTGCTAATGGTGGTCCGGCAACTACCGACCCGGTTCTTTTTGAGATACTAAAAGACTTACGTAAGCAAACTGCCCGTGAGAAAAACCTGCCTCCATTCGTTATCTTCCTTGAAAATTCACTGGAAGATATGGCTACCAACTACCCTACTACACTGGCTGAATTAGAAAAGATACAGGGAGTAAGTAAGGGTAAGGCAATACGCTATGGTAAGAAATTTGTAGAGGTTATCGCTAAATATGTTGAAGAAAACGACATTGTGAAACCAGATGATTTCGTAATGAAGAGTGTGGTGAACAAGAGCGGGATGAAAGTATTTATCATCCAAAATATTGATAAGAAAATACCTCTGGAAACAATTGCTAAAAACAAGGGGCTTACCCTACCCGACCTGCTAGTGGAGATGGAAACCATTGTAGCTAGTGGAACCAGACTTAATCTTGATTATTGCCTGGAGCAGGAACTTGATGAATATGAGCAGGAAGACATTTTCGACTTCTTCCGTAGTAGCCAGGACGATACAATTGAAAGTGCAATTGAGGAATTCAGGGACAGGGATGTGAGCATTGAGCATTTGAAGATGATGCGCATCAAGTTTATGAGTGAGTATGCCAACTAATTTTATTTAGAATAATTAAAAAAAGGCCGGAGCTTTAAAAAGTTCCGGCCTTTTTCATGTAAAAGCTAAACACATATACGTTCTACTCGTATAAAATGCATGGTGCTTGCCTGAATAATAGAAAATTGATATAATGATATAATCAGGTGACATATCTACCCTATTCGCATTTTTTGTATTTTTGATTAGTTGTATTTCACTTATCTCCAATAGTCTACTTATGCAAAGGAAAGATTTTATCAAAAAAGGCATTTTTGCAACAGCCCTCGCTTATTTACAATCTACATTTGGGAACACTGCAAATGCAACAGAAAAGCTGGCTAAGGCTGGCTACAGAGGGGTGGAAGGTGTGCTATCCCCAACTAATACCCATATGGTTGGCAATGGCTTTAAGGTGATGAATTTCTTTCCAAATAGTAAGGGATTTGAAGAACGTATGAGCCCCTTTTTCCTGCTTGATTTTAATGCCGAAGTAAAATACCCCCCGTCTGAAATATCAAGGGGTGTAGGCGTGCATCCTCACAGGGGAATAGAGACTATAACCTTCGCATACAAAGGTTCAGTAGAGCATCATGATAGTAAGGGCAACCATGGCATCATTGGTCCGGGTGATATACAGTGGATGACTGCCGGTGGAGGTGTATTGCATAAAGAATACCAGGAACAAACTTTTATTAAAGCCGGTGGTGTTTTTGAAATGTTGCAGTTGTGGATAAACCTGCCCCAGAAACACAAAATGACACCGGCGAAATACCAGAGTATAGTGCATGATACAAAACCCAAAATAGAATTACCCCACAATATGGGTAAAGTATATGTGGTAGCAGGCGAATATGATGGCGTGCAAGGAATTGCCAAAACCTTCTCGCCAGTGCATATGTATGATATGCACCTGAATGCACATGCTGATTTCAAATTCAAGGTACCAGCTAATTTTAACACAGGAATTTTAATAGTTGATGGCTCAGTTAGTGTGAATGACCATGAGGCACCTGAGAACCATTATGTGCAATTAAAAAATGAGGCTGGAGATATTCATATTAAAGCAAAGGAAAATGCCATTATATTGGTATTAAGTGGAGAACCACTTAATGAGCCTTATGTAAGCTATGGTCCTTTTGTGATGAATACCGAACAGGAGATCCACCAGGCAATAGAGGATTATAATGCAGGCAAATTTGGTTTTTTAGCTGATTAATTATTACTACTTTTTTGCTTTTGCATTTTTATTGGCCCTGTATTTTACAATCCTGGTAATCAAGTCGTGAGGCAAAGGGCTTGTATATGGAAATTGTATAGTACTTGGCGGACCATCGAAATGGGCTAACTCAGCTTCAAATTCGGGCACACCTTTAGGACGTGGATAAAACCCTATATGGTTTTTAAAGCCACCAAAGTATACAAGATTACCCATTAGGGTAAATGTAGGCATACCATATTTTATAGTTTCCTCAGCAGCCGGTGCCGCTAACCTAATTGTCTGCCTTAATTCCTGTAGTTTTGTTTGAATATCAGCAGGATATGCGGCAATATATTCGTCTATATTTTCTGGTTTCATTGCATAATAGATTTTTACAAGCGCAAAAACAGGTGAAATATCATCTCCCATTTCGAATATGATCTGTCTAGTCCAAATACTAATCAGCTAATCTGACCATGCATTGCACATCGGTAGCATTAATATAGCATTCTACACAATATCCTTGCGGGTCAATACCGCTTTCACCGAGTAATTGATTGAAGGCGCTGCCAACTGCAGTTACATTTTTCATAAAATCTTTTACCAATATGCTTACATATGTCCCTTTGGGTATTTGCATAGAATGCAAATGCAGACCTTCACCCTCTCCTGAACTTAACTTTTCAGCAGCAGCTTTGTAAATTATCCGACCATTTTCGGGTCTGGACAAACCGAATTTCCTCCTTTTTTCAAGATCTGGCACCTTAGTATTTAAGGTGTCAAAAGCACCTAAAATCCCTTCGGGGAATGTGGTTGCCTGAACAAATATTATGTCAATATCCTTGTATAAAGTAATTGTTTCCATTAAAAGCCCATTTATTTCACACAAAAATACTCTGTACAATGCGAAAAATTACGTGTGATAAACGGCAATAAAAGGGGGTGAAAAAGTCATTTATTCCTTCACAGAGACAGAAGCCGATGTTGAAACCTGCATTGGTTTATCCGGCTTTGTATCCTGACTTGTATATTGCTTCCACGTTGAATTTTCTTTACTTATCAGGTTTTCAATCCTGTTTACCAGAATTTTCAGAGGCTCATCCTGTTTATCGTAGGGGCCTGTAAGTGTAGCAAAGAAAAATTTCTCCTGGAGCATTGCTTCCGCTGTGACCCTATACTCCGTCCATTTTTCGTGAAACTTGTACAAACTGGAGAGACCAGTAACTATAGCTATTAATGCACCCATTAAACCCAGCAAAAGATTCTTTGCTGTAGGATAAAAATCAAACCCTGACATTGATGTAATTAATGCAGAAACTACAATTACAGTAGAATTACATAGGTAGTATTTCTGCTTATTTTGAGCAGCTTTTGAATTATACCATGCAATCTGCTCATCAATACGGTTTTTCATATATTCATCTCCAGTCATCATCCTAATATAGATTTAGTTGACACAAATGTATTTTAATTGGGAAATAATTTATAACTCTATAAGAATATTTTTTTCTTTATTAAAGACCTTGCATACCAAAAATGATATTTATACCTTTGGTTGCATCTGTCATTAAAAATCAGAAAAAAAATACTTGTCATAAAACATTAAAAATCACTTCATTCATAAGCAATACCAACATGAAGGCATTTATTATCCAAACACTAATTTCATAATTTGGAAAACATTTGTTCTCATAGTGTAAGCAAACAATAAAACATTATGGATACCCAAACTAGTGGCACAACAATACAGACTGGAGATAAGATCTATAATATAGGTGTAATTAACAATGCAACTTTCGGTACAATAACTGAAAACAGGGCTTTTAATGAATACCTTACTAAAGAATTAATGAGTGCAATTAGACCTTATTGCACTATTGCTAATAAATTCCTGGACCTTGTAAAAAGCAAACCAGACTGGAACCAGGTGGCAGATTTAAGTAATAAGGCCAAGGAAATAATTGCCAGTAACTATGCCGGAATAATTGGTATACAACTAAGGAAATTAATGGCAATAGGTAAAGAACCGATATCTGAAAATAAACAGTTGAAATATATTGACAACTGCCTTATTACCGCTAAAAGAACGATACAATTACTATGCTTTACCCTTATTTCGGATTTATGGAATAAGAAGAAGGAAAATAACTTTACCATTAATGAAGCTGGAAAAGACATAATCAAGTCATTATTTGAAGGCTGGATTGAACTAAGCATACTGGAATATTCTAAAATCATTGATTGCCTACTTACAACTTATAACGAAAATAATATCAATCTACCTATAAAAGAACAAGCTGACTTAGGGGGGCAATTGAAAGAGGGCGGTAAATATTATGAAGCAATTATAGGGCTTAACAAACTAAGTGAAACACCTGATCTTCAAAAATATACCATCAACAATTGTGATATTGCCGAGAAACATCTAACTCATTTGTTATGCTGCTTTAGCTTTTTTGCTGGTTATAAGATGGTTTCAATTAAGAATATCAATTATGAGGAGGTAAGGAATGACACCCCAAAATACTTATATAATTCCGTATCCCTTGGCATGGATAGCAAATCAAATATCAATACAGAAAACCTATACTATTACGATGGGCCTGTATGTACAGACTCGATATTACTATATAAAGACAATTATAAAAACAGCATCAACCTCTTCCCATTTATCATAGATCTTAGTTCACTTACATTTGAATTAGGTGTAAGGATTTGCTTTTACAGTTGTTTACTTGATATGGATGAAAATAGTATTACATATAGATTTCTGGAAGATAATAGCACAGAGTGTATTAGCTATACCGGGGTCCTAAAGCAAGGCACACATGTAAATGATATTGTAAATGATAAGGAAAAAAGGATGAAGATGAAACTGGATACGGTATTTAACGAATTCAGGGAGACAAAGGATATTTTATTGGGCACCATTGATTTATCATCATTAGACAATTTATAAAAGTAGATTTTGCAATGAATAAAATTTACCCATTTAAGTTTCTGGATGCATATAACAAAGACGATTCAGGCCTTTTCTTTGGAAGGGATGAGGAAATAAATACATTATACCAGATGGTATTCCAAACCAAAATTTTACTGGTTTATGGAGCTTCTGGTACAGGTAAAACAAGTTTAATACAATGTGGCCTTGCCAGCAAATTCCAATCACACGATTGGTTATCGTTGTTTATCAGGAGGGGAAACGATTTAAATGAATCCCTTAAAAAAATATTGGAAGACGAGGCGGGTAAAAATGAAAAGATTGAAGGTACTATAGACTTATCATCATTAGATGAAGATGAATCAAAATCATCAATCGTTGGTGTTGAATTATCTCCTTTGGCGAAATTATTCAAATCAATTTACCTCAATTCATTTAGACCAATATACCTCATATTCGACCAGTTTGAAGAATTATTTATAATCGGTAAAAAAGATGAACAAGATAAGTTTATCAGTACAGTTCTGGAAATAATGAGGTTGGATCAACCCATTAAACTAATTTTCTGCATAAGGGAAGAATTCCTTGGGTATTTACACAATTTTGAAAAATCGGTTCCGGAATTATTACGCAAAAAACTCAGGGTAGAACCTATGAACCGTTACAAAGTTCACCAAGTGATTAAAGGGGTTACGAACAGTAAATTATCAAATATAAGCATATTAAAAGGGGAGGAAAAGGCTATTTCCGATGCCATTTTTGATAGAATTAAGGGGAATGACAAAACGCTTGCCATCCAGCTACCCTATTTGCAGGTATTTATGGATAAGTTGTACCTGCACATCACGGATGATAAAACCAGAAAAGCCGATGCAGTATTTAGTATGGCAGCGATGAAACAGATTGGGGATATTGGCGATATACTTAGGGAATTCCTTGAGGAACAGGTAAAGGAGATATGTGATACTTTAAATGACCAGTATAAGAAATTAACCACTAATGATATATGGAAAATACTATCCCCTTTCACTACACTTGAAGGGACTAAAGAACCGATTTCTTTAACAACCCTATTTGAACGGCTACCACTTACACAAAGGGACTTAATAACTAAAATAGTGAATGCCTTTGTGCGTAGCCGGATATTGCGCTTCTCAGAGGATGGCGAAATTTATGAATTAGCCCATGATACACTTGCCAAACAAATAGCTTCAAAAAGAAGCGATGAAGAGGTTGAATTTCTTGAAGTAAAACAATTGATTAAAAACCAACTGAAACAAAAGAAGGAAACCAGGGAGTTGTTTACTGAGCGACAATTACACAGGATTGATCTAATAATAAATAGCCTGGAATTAGATAGTGATGAAAAAAAACAAATAAATGATAGTCGTAAAAAAATTGAAAGGGTACGGCTACTAAAGGGATTAAGAAATGCAGGGCTACTAATATCCCTGGTAATTGTAATAATTATCATTTCTATACAATGGCGTAGAACAAATATTGCAAAAGAAAAAGCCCTAAATACACTGGCAGAACTAGCTGTTTCTGAAAAAATTGCTAAACAAAAAACCAAAGATGCTTTAGAACAAAAATCAATAGCAGATAAAGCAAAAATAGCAGCCCTTGATGCCCAACACAAGTCAATATTGGATGCCAAAAATGCAACAGAAGCAAAGATTAAGGCTGACTCACTCCGAATAATTGCAGATAGTACATCTATAGAAGCTAAAATACAGAAACAGAAGGCAATAGAAGAAGCAAAAAATGCATTAAGATTAAAAGGGCAGGCTGAAAGTGAAAAAAAAGCTGCAGATATTGCAAGGTATGAAGCCAACAGGCTTCAATTACTCAGCCAAAGCTTGAATATTGCTTTTAAATCGTTGCAGATAAGGCAGGATACACAATTAAAAGCGAACCTTGCACATCTTGCCTATAATATGGCTATTGAAAACCATGGCAATGGACAAGACCCCCAAATATATAGTGCTTTAAGCCAGGCATTAAAATCACTAGATGGCCGGCATTACCCAGTAGTTCAAACCCTTTTAGGCGAACCTCTATCAATGCGATTATCTACCGACAATCTGGTATATGAATTCCAGAATGATGGAACATTAAATAAGTTCAACCCAGGTGAGTTAAATAATATTACTTCTACTAAATTGAAGGGTGGCCCATTTACAGAAGCATGGATTAATCAGGCCTGTACGAAAATTATATCCACCAATAATCAAAATAAGGTGTGGGTACATAACTTGATAAACAACACCAGTTCTTCACCTAATTCGAGTCATACCCAGGAAATCAGGGATATATCATTTAATCCCAATGGCACACAAATTGCCACCGCAGGAAGGGATAGTATTTTAACAATCTTTGATAATGAAAAACAGTTACCATTGATAAAGTTACCATCAAGAGTGAGAGGAATAGAATTTCTTGATAATAAGAGAATTATCATAGGTTGTGAAGATGGCAAGGTTTATATCCACAATTTCATTGATAATAACCGCACCCAAATTATCGATAATTCTCCGGCCAGGGTACAATGCATTAGCAGAAGCAGTCAATCGAAATACATAATAATTGGATTCTCAAAAGGCCAGATTCAAATACTTGACCAAAATGGCAATGTCATCAATAAAATACCCGAGCGTAAAAGCGTTGATTTTATTTCGTTTAATGATGAGTCTGGAATGATTGCCGTTGCTTTATCGAATCATGTAATTCATGTTTATGACATTAAAGACCTTTCGCAAAAACCATTAGAAATCAATGATATATCCTCACGTATTTGTGGAATCAGTTTAACATCCCAGGGGAATTTGTTGGTAGATTGCAGTTATAATAGTACCAATAGCCTAAGAACCTATAATTTGAATAGCAAAGTGCTGGATGGAATGGTAAAAGCTATGACTAAAAAGAAACTCACCAATGAGGAATGGAATACCTACATAGGAAAGGACATACCATATAAAAACTAATTTACACATTCTATGAAGCGATATCTGATAATTTTATACTCAATTATATCAATATTAATCAGTCATAATGTTTATGGCCAGGATGAAAACTGCATCAATAATCTCAAGGTAGCCCAGAATAATTTTGATGATGGCGACTTTGATGAAGCTATTGAATTAATTAAGAGCACCTTAAAAGATTGCCATCTTGATAAACAAGATAAAATAAATGCCTATGAAATATTGACACTTTGCTACCTAACCATTGACAACCTTAAAGCTGCTGATGATGCCGTTAGGCAAATATTGATATTGAATCCAATTTACACCCCTAACAAATTCAAAAACGACAACAGATTGATAAAGATTTTTGGCCAGTTTATTACCATGCCAACTTTCTCAGTTGGAGTTGAAGGAGGGGGTAATTTCCCATTGGTAAGAACATCGCAAAGTTTTAGTGTGGTTAATAATGCTGGTGAAGCAACTAATTCTTATAAGTCAAGAATAGGGTCACAATTTGGCATAAATATGGAAAAACGGTTTAGTAAACATTTCTGGTTCAGGG
>CANGSR010000026.1 GCA_947456055.1 Chitinophagaceae bacterium | reverse complement strand
GCAAGCCACTCAAGGTATTCCTCAGACACGGAATCGTCTGTCACGGCTGGCTCGGCCTGTGGCTGCTCCATAGCCTTCGAGGAAAACCCGGCATGAAATGCCCCACCCACATCAGGAACGATGGCAAATTCATCGCACTCCTTCAGGTGCGCCAAGAATGCCTCGTCTTCACGTTGCATCGTGGCTGGCTGCGCCTGGGCGTCTCTCTGCCCTAGTGGCCCTATTTGTCCCTCTATATACAACATGAAATCAGCATCGCCACCTCCGTCATAACTGGGAGTTGTAGCAGGCAAAGTACCAGGCAGTGAGGGCAACAATGTACTCAGCGAAGAATTAGACGCTACTCTATCACCATCAATGGCTCTTGTAGTTAATTGCCCAAAAGCACTATTAAACAATAGAACGGGTATGATGGCCAGGTACTTAAAGTTCATGAGGAGTATATTTTGCTATAAATATAATCCATCCCTGTGTTAGTAGTAGGGGATTTGGGGAGAAATATTTTGGGGATTTGAAGAGGTAGGACTTGTTCAAATTGATTTTACAATAATTATACCTAATTTTATCTCATGGCTAGATTCCCATATCAGTTTCCGGTGCAGGAAATTAGACAGGCTATTAGTGTATTAAAGCCTCAGTTTGATGTTACTGAATATCCTGAATTGTACGTTAATTTTAAAGAGGTTAGGGCCAGGGAAACGTTCAATTCACTATCAGTAAAACTAAATATTATTGATGATATATTTGAATCAACCAATGATTATTCCAAAATACTGTATACCGGCCATACAGGTTGTGGGAAAAGCACAGAACTAGTAATTCTTCATCATTATCTAAACAATAGCGATAGGTTTTTTTCAATATACATTGATGTAAATGAAAATCTCCAGATGTCATCGTTTGAGCCTGAAGATTTATTTATTTTATTAATTACCAGATTGGTAGAAGCATTAAAGGAAAACGGCATAGGTTTTGCCATATCTGGACTAAAGAAACTGGCTGATGAATGGCTGGAAGAAGACCATGAAATATTGAAAGAACTAGAAAAAAAGACTGAAAATGAGACTGGTATTCAATTGGAGGCTGGCTTTAAGTTCTGGAATTTTTTAAGTTTGAAAAGTAATCTAAAAACAGCCTTCTCTTATAAATCAAAAACTTCTGAAGTTATTAGGAAAAACATTAAACAAAACAGAGGTGATTATATTGTTATTTTTAATGAAATTCTGTACGAAATAAAGAGGGAAATCCAAAGACAAAATCTTGGTAAAGAAATTATTTTTATACTTGATGGTCTTGAAAAATTGAGGCAGGAGAAATATGATGTGTATGTTCAAACTTTTTTCAGGGATGCACAACTTATACAAAGCCTTAACAGCAATCTTATATGTTGTGTACCTATTGATTCCATTTATGATATTCATATAAGCGGATTGGTCGATGGTCTTTATTTGCGGTTTATTCTGCCACTTATTTCAGTGAATGAAAATACAAGGCACCTATTCAGGAAAATAGTAAGCAAGCGGGTGGATGAAAACAAGTTTTTTGATGAAGGGGTTCTTGATTTTTGCGTTGATCAATCAGGTGGTAATCCCCGGCAATTAATCCAGATTGTTGCAGAAGCCCTTTCTTATTCCCAACCTAATAATTTTGTGGTAAACAGGGAAATAGCTGAAAAAGCATGTTCCGAACTGGGTTTTGATAAGCGCAGGGTTTTAACCAGTACCCATTTTGGCTTGTTAAAATCACAGAATTATTATGATGATGCTGACAAGAATATAATAGAAATGTTGTTTTCCCTGGCATTATTAGAATATAATGGTAATACAAGGAAACGTTTGCCAAATCCGCTTTTGCTTCCATTTTTGAAAACAGATGAATGATACCCCGATAGTTGGTGATGCAGAGTTAATAATTACCAAAAATAAATTGGAATGGGACAGGTTATGTTTTTTACTCAACGACCATGAGGCCAATGTTTTATGGATTAATTGCGACACAGGGCGAATAAAGAGCATCCTACCAGAAGCTATTTCACATTTCTTTCCACAATTACGGCCTTATAATATTTATTTGAATAGTGCCTCTGTTTCATTGAATGGATTATTGTTGGGTGATAAGGAAGGGGTAACCCCTAAAAACTCAATAATTCATGTTTTTGGTCTTGAGGAGGCAATAAATAACACTGAATTTTTAGGCAATTTAAATTTTCAAAGAGATAGTACTTTCAGGGATACCCCTGCTACAATTATTTTTTGGGCAGACATTACTACAGGTACAACCCTAATACGCAAGGCTTATGATTTCTGGAGTTGGATTGTATTTTCATTCGATTTTAATACTCCCTCCGAATTGCTTACTGCAAGACAAAAAGGGTTTAATGAGCAGCTATTATTGGAGGAAAATGTAATAAAAATGCCTCAAAAAGATAGTTCGGATCGTATAAAGCATTTAGAACTGGAATGGGATGACTTTTTAAAATCGGTGAATGGCCAACCTTCTACAGTGAAGCAAATGAAAGATGCTGTGACGATTGTGCGTGCATTAGCTATGGAATATAGGGAGGATGGTATTTATAAGAAATCAATAGATTATCTGGAAAGTTTATTGAATTTGAATCAGACTTTGATTCCTCTTAAAGAGTTATGTTTGATTAACAATGATTTAGCAGCTTCTTATTTTGCATTAGATTCATTTGAAAAGTCAAAAGAGCTTTATTATAAGGCACTAAATGGAAATATTAGTATATATGGCAACGAGGGTTTGGAAGTGGCACGTAATAAATCAAATTTAGGCCTTGTTTATATTGAAATATGTGATTCAGTAAATGCAGAATTATTATTAAAAGAGGCTCTTAATATTTTTCTCAAAAAAGCCCCTGAAGACATTACGGAAATTTTCACTATTGAATCAAATTTAGCAATGGTTTTTCACAAAAGTGGACGTTTAAATGAAGCTAAAGATGTTCTTGAATCTCTATTGACAAATGAAATTAAATTATTTGGGTCAAATGATACTAGAGTTTCAAGTTCAATGGGGAATTTAGGAATTATTTACTATGATCTGGGTGAATATGTCATTGCTAGAAAATTAATTGAAGCAGCACTAGGTAGTGATTTGGTAAACTATCATTCGAAACATTTAACAATCGGTATTAAATATTACAATCTAGCCAATGTTTGCAGAGCCTTAGGGGATACTAACTCAGCTAAAATATACATGTCTAAATATTTGGAGATTTCCAAAGAGTTAAAAGGAATTGATAATAAGCATACAATTGATGCGAATAACTTTTTAGCTTCATTATCCTATTAAACACAAATTAATACCCCGCTCTCCTACCCCCTCCCCACAAATACCTCCTGGTCCAGTCCTTTTTTGTGTATATCAAGCAGTGCTATCAGCTTTAACAATTCAGGCTCGGTAATGGCTTTCCTATCGAAGTTGCGCTTCTGGATATCATAGCGTTCCCGGTTGCCATATTGGGCAAGGAGTGATTCCAGATTTTCCGGGATTAGGATAGAGGCCCGCTCACCCAGGTACTTCCTATATTCATTCAGGTATATACCTATACCGGCATAGTCGTAATCGCCAAAGTGGAGGTAAGGGTTGGTGATTGACTGTAGCCAGCTTATATGGTCTTTGCTTTGCGACTGTGGGTAGCGGCTTACAAATAATGGACTTAACCCCTCAAAAAGGTATTGCTGGCTGGCTATATGCCTGAAGTTCTCGGGGTTTTCTATACCCACAATAGTTACCTCAGGGGCAGGTACAAAACTCTCGAAATCACTGATAAAAGTATAGGTACCCTCTGTTGGGTTGATAATAATTGGCTTTCCATTCAGGGTAGCAGAAACAGGTTGGTAGGTATTTACCAAAAACCCTTTAAACGTCCTTACCTGCCTTATTTTACTATCAGATGATGCCAATACTAGGTCGGCACGGGTATTGTCCACCTTTTTACAAGTATCAATATATTCCTTCAGACTGCCAATGCCATAGTGGTTGTGCAAGAAATCATATAATTGCTGTGGGTGGGGCAGGCTAAGGTTGGTTTTTGTGCGACCCTGGCGGTATTCTATTATTATCCCATCATCTATAAGGGAACGGACTACCTCATGTTTTAGCTTACTACCGGCCATTGCTTCCCCTTCGCATAGGAACAATAGTTTTTCGGCTAAATGCAGGGGTAGGGACATAAAATCATTTCAGCCAAAATTACGAAACCTTCAGTGGTTATTCTATCACCAACTTGGTTTCAGACATACCAGTAGCATTAATCATTCGCACAATGTAGATTCCGGCAGGCCTATTGCTTAGGTCAATATTTGTAATGCCCTTAGCTTGGGCATAGTATACCAGTTCACCGGCAATATTTGTAATATCTACCCTGGTGGTAGTATTGTCGGCAAGGTCTATGGTGAATACACCATTACATGGATTAGGATATACCCTTGCAGCAATATTTTTGGTAGGTCCCTTTACATTAGCAGGGTAGTAAAGGTGCACAATCCTGATACTGTCTATTACCACATTTACCAGTGGCTTGTCGGCCGAATTGGTAGCTACACGGCCAATGGCCTGCACCACGCTAAAACCAGAAGTGGTCATACCAAATACGGTATAGTGATTATTGAGGTAGCTATTGGTAACCAGATTGATATAAAACTGGCAACCATTGGTATTAGGGCCTGCATTAGCCATAGCCAATGCACCGGGCACATTTTTCAGTGTAGGGCTGAATTCATCAGGAATAGTATATCCAGGACCGCCGGAACCATTACCCAATGGGTCGCCACCCTGAATCATAAAATTATTGATTACCCTATGAAAAATAAGCCCATCATAAAATTTTTGGGAAACACGGGCTATAAAGCTATCTACCGTTCTGGGTGTAAGGGTATCGGTAAGTACAATATTAAAATTACCCATAGAGGTATAATAGATAACCTCGGTCTGGGCACCAGCCCTATACATACCTAAAATACAGATGGCCAGAAGGCATATTTTTTTGAAGAATTGCATATGGGCGAATTTTGAGGGGTTAAGGTACAGAAAAATTGTAAGATGTTTAAAATGTTTTGTTTGTTCCTGAAAACTTGCTATTGGTTGTTGTCCGTAGTCTCCTGACTACGGACCAGTGGCCGCCAATCTCCCGATTGGCGAAAATACAGGACTACTTTTTCGCAATACCAGCCGCTGTAAATTTCTCCACTTTATTTTCCTTAGGTGGCAAACTTTTAAAATAGGTAAAAATAGCAGCAAGGTCAGCACGGCTCATTTTGCCATACATGGTCCAGGGCATGATGGTATTCATTTCGCCATTAGCAATTGTATGTGGTTTATAGCTAGAATCGGTATACGATTTGAACTTGCTTACAAATGCATCTTCATTCCAGTTGCCTAGGCCTGTGGCAGGGTCTGGAGTAAGATTGCTGGAGCGGATAATAGAACCATCACGCAAAGGGAACTCCCTGCCACCCATAAAGGCCATTTCGGGTATTATCTGCCCCTTATTGTCTTTGGTATGGCATTCCCTGCAGCCGCAAGCATTCACAAGGTAGGCACCATAGGCAAGGTGGTTGGCGGTATCCGGTTTTTTACCCGGAGCTACCTTTTTAGGAATAACATTGATTATAATACTCATAGGGAAATCAGAAACCGACTCTGGTACCTGGTTTTCGATAGGGGATAGGCTACGTATATAAGCTATAATACATTGGATATCATCGGGGTCCATATTGCCATAATAGGTATAGGGCATTACAGGAAACAGTGCCTTACCCTCCTTAGTAACACCAGTGGTTATTACCCTGAAAAGTTCGCCATCGGTATAGCGGGAAATGCCTGAGGGGGTGATATTCTTTGAATAATAAACACCGGGAAAGCCAAATTTCTGGTCGAATTTCTCGCCGCCTTTTCCGAATGTGCCATCAACTATAGGCCCTGAGAACTTGGTCCAGTCACGGGTGGAATGGCAATCTATGCAAACCGTAACAGAGTTGGCCAAATACCTGCCACGTTCTATACGCTCGGCACTATTATTTACTTTCATCACCTCTGCCGCCCCCACATTAGGCAATGCTAGTTTCACATAAGTAACCAATCCTATTACAAGCAGGAGAATAACCAATATAGAGTAACCTACTATTTTAAGTAGTTTTTTCATTACCGACAATTTTATTGATGAATAATGCCTGCCAAAATAATGGAATAAGAGATTATTACATAAAATTTCCAGAAAAATATCTAGAGCGGTTTAGGATTTCAATCCAGAACCCTAATTGTGTTGTCCGTAGTCTCCCGACTACGGACCGGTGGTCTGGTTGTCCGTAGTCTCCTGACTACGGACCGGAGGTAGCCAATCTCCCGATTGGCGAAGTGTAGGTCGCTGCTGGTAGGGAATTGTATTCCCGACCCTAATGGCATGGGATTTTTAATCCCAGAATTAATTACAATTGTCCATAGTCCTCCGAAATGGACCGGTGGTCTGGTTGTCCGTAGTCTCCTGACTACGGACCGGAGGTAACCAATCTCCCGATTGGCGAAGTGTAGGTCGCAACTGGTAGGGAATTGCATTCCCGACTCAAATGGCAAGGGATTTTTAATCCCCGTGAAATATAATGATGTATTTTATCTCCCGATTGGCGAAACATTAGGCAACAAAGCTAAAAAACCAAACTATCCCCCACTCTAATTACCCCTGTTCCTTTATGCACCAGATACTTACCAAAATACACATTTTTGCCATCATTATTGAAGGTGGCCAAAGTCTTGAGGGGTTCCTTGCCAGCTTGCGCAGTGAGCTGGTCGATAGTAGTAATAGGGCAGCGGCCACACCGCTTGATACCCCTGAAAGCAATTTCCCCGACCATGAAACTGCCTAAACCATCCTCCATTAGCGGATCCCCACCAGTGATAACGATATTGGGCCTGAACCTATCCATAGGCAGGTCCAGCCCCATGAGCTGGTTAAGGCTAGCCAAAGTTTCAACCGAAGTAAGCAGGAAGGGATAAGCATCGGCAAATGCCACCTGGTCACCACCCATTTCGGTTTCACGGGTCCCGGCATCGGGCATGCGCACCAGGCGGTAATGGCCCGGCACCTCATGGCCCAGGTATTGGCTAAACCATGCAGCAGCCTCATCGCCCTGGTCTATACCCAATGATACACTATCCCAAACCCTCACCATCCTTTCCTCACCCGGCAAGCCCCCAAGCGGCAGATATAGCGGCTCCATACCCGGTGCATTCACCACCAGTTGCCCCCCTGCAATGCCCGGCTCTATAAGGCACATGGTTTTAATGCCAATAGCCCCCAGCCCCCTATCACCCCGCTGTGCCACAAATACATTGTGCTCATTCACCACCATCCATTGCCTGTCGTACAGTATACCCATATTCCCCACCACAGCCTCATTGAGTGCTATGCCCCTGCATGATTTTATAGGGTAGGTGTGGAGGGAGGAGATTTTTGTTGGGGGCATGTTGTGATTTTTATATGCAAATACAAATAACGTAAATATGGGGGGATTGTTATATTGGGTAGTTTTATGAGTTAGAATTTCAACCCGAAATTTACCAATATGTTTAATTGAACTTGATGACGCAAATTGCACATCAGGTTAACTATATCACCTATGCGGTCGCAATCTGCGACCACATATAGCCACTCCACGATTTTAAGTGGTAGGTGTACAGAGAGGAGATTGCAGGCATGCAGGAAAATAGGTATTAATTTCTTCAAAAAATACCCCTATCCCGGATAGACCATAGCATATTCGGTTTCTTCTTTTTCACTTATGGTGTCAGTGATATTGAATAGGGATTCGTATTGGGATACCATCTGGCAGAAGAGGGTGACACGGGCATCGAAGGGCATTTCCTTGGCGAAATTATAACCCATCACAAAGTCGAACAGGTTATTGCCACTGGCCATAAAGCCATTTTTCACCTCGTCTATATTTATCTGTATTTCTTCCTGCTCCTGGGTTTCCAGGTATTCATCAGAAATATTTTCAGCTATTACTTTTTTAATTTTTGTACCCGACCTTAGCTTGTTAAACTGGTTCTTAATAATATTCCTCGATTCATCGCTTGTCACCAGGTTTTCGAGCGAAACCTTGAGCGAATAGCCTGGCCTGGTTTCAAAAACCACATCACGCATACCAGCGAGCAATTGCTCCACATTGGTTTCCTGCTTCAGCCTGAACTGGTCTTTGAGGTATTTTATCTGCCTTAGCTTTTGTATTACCCCTGTCTGGTACTTTATCTGGTTCAGGTACTCTATTATCTGTTTTTGGGTCTCAATGAGGTTATGCCGGCACTCATGCAGGTTTAGCTTTAGCTGGGTGATTATAGTGCCCAGTTCCTCATCGTATGCCGACTTAAAAAACGATTGCTCATCACCCGATATCAGGTTCTCGGTCTGCTCAATAAGGGCATGTATGGCCACACGCTTATTGTCCAGGTTTTCGAGTTTGGCTTTCTTTATTTTATAGTTGGGTTCGTTTTTAAAGGTATTGTCAATATTGCGCTTCAGGTCTACCACATTGCGGAGGATGGTGATGCCTATTTTCCTGAACACATTTTTCACCGCCTTTAGGTAGGTATACTTGCGGTTTTCATTGTTCTCCTGCAGGTAATAAAGCATGTTCTGCTTTACATTCTGTATGTTTTCATTAATGTAGCTGGTATTGATTTCGTCATTTACCTCAAGCACCTGTTCGAAAAACTGCAGGTACTGGTCGTCAATATCCAGATAGGAACCATTCTGGCGAACAATGCCATAAGATAATAGGGTTTCCAGCCGCTCGGCAGTGAAATCAACAGTGGTTATGGCAAGGTCGTAGGTAAAGGAAAGCGATTTACGCTTTTCAAACATTTCAGACAATAATTCAGATTCCCTGTTGAGAACCCTTAATAACTCTTTTATTGATGAGAATGTATTCATGTTTTATCTAAAGCCCTATACAATATGCGGCCTAAAGGTAGGTATTTGAAAATTATCAAGTATCCCGTTTTCAATTTAATTAGTCCTGCAATGTAGGCACTGATTATTCCGGCTTACTCTTCTCCATCATATAATGGGGTATACCCACCTCGGTAAATTCATCGCCATAGGCAGTATAGCCCATACTATTATAGAAGCCCAGGGCTACTTTGCGTGCGTGGAGTATAATTTTAAGGTAGCCATTGTTCCAGGCATATTGCTCAAAAGCCTGCACCAGCAGGCGGCCTATGCCTTTTCCCTGCCATTCGGGGTATACTGCCATAGCCCGCAGCTGGGCTACATTGTTTTCCAGGGTATGCAGGAATACACAGCCTAATACCTTATCCCCTTGTTCGGCAATGAAGATGGTATCAATAAAGTCACGGTACAGGTTATCATTGGCTAGCGAGAGGCCCAGGGGTTTACGTAATACCTCGTCCCTAAGCTGGAATAAGAGGTCGTACTTAGGCGAGGTGGCATTAATTACCGATATACTGATATTGTCCATACAGCTATTTTATAATTACTTCTGTTTCCCTGTTTGATAATATGCTAAATTCCACAACAGTCTCCTTTACATAAACAGATTTTACCGGGCCCTTTTGGTAATGTATGGTATACTTGCCTGGTTGTATCACTACATGCCCACTGCGGGGGTCATTCAGATCCCAGGTATAAAACGGTAGGAATTTATCACCCACCTGCCTGAACATACCCACGGTTTTAATATCAAGGGTATTGGTAAACTTGATAAAACCAGGCTGCAGGATAAATATTGGTGTTTCCAGGTCGAAGTCGAGGTCCGTATTCCTGATATCAGTAGGGAAGGTGTTAATTTCTATATGGTAATTGCCGGGTTCGTACTCTATCCTTTCGGTGCATTTCTGGCTCACTACCTTACCATTGCTTTTGTTTCTTTCGGTAACAATAGCAGTATATTCTTTCACTGGGCGGGTTGAGGCAATCTTTACATTATTGGTATCGGCATAAGCGAAACTCAGGTTGGTGTTCTTAACCGTCACATAGATTTTATTCCTTTTCTTTTCCTCTATGTGCACACCTGCCGCCACTAGGCTGCGGCGTGCTGTAAACGTGAGGTTGAAGGTGCCTACCGGCATACCCAATTGTGGGTCGGGGTTACCATTAGCATCTACTGTGCGGTGGAATTGTTTTATTTCAGCATTTGTTACCTGGTCTAGCAATACTACCACAGGTGTAGTTGAGTAAAATTTACCGTGGCCATTGGTGAAGTAAACTTCCACAGTGGTTTCTTTGGCATCTTCGGTTACCACATTATAATCAGCCCTCTTATCTGCTGGTATTTTGAGAATATCAGATTTTACAAATGGTTTGGGTTTTGCCGCTACTACCTCTTCCTTCTTTGGTGATGGTAGCTCAGGCAGGGCACGGGTTTTAAATTTACCTTCCTGTATCACAAAGCCGGCATTGAAGCGCTGCAAACTCATTGGTTTCATAGCCACTATCCTATCGGGTGCGGCAGGTGGTTCTTTTTCAGTTTGTGGTGCAGGTAGTGTCAGGTCTGGTTTTCTGAGGTTCACTGCCACCCCTATATTGAAATTCAGGCTGAAGGAGATGAGTCTTCTGTAAGGGATGTTTTGCAATTTACCGGGTTTCGGTGTTTCGGGTATTTCAGGTGTAGCGGTAGGTAGTGATAAATCTACTTCTCTTGTCGACAAAGCTACCAGAGTAGGCTTGCCAACCTGTACCGGCTTTGATTTGTTGAATGCCAGTGTAGTTAATTTTTCAACCTTTGGTTTTTCAGGTATTTCGGTCTTTGGGACAGGCATTTGATAATCAATGTTTACCATAGCCACTACCAATTCACCGGGCTTACTTACAGGGATTAATTTTGATTTATTAAGGGTAAGCGCAGATAGTTTTTCCAGCTTAGGTTTTTCTGGTATTTCGGTTTTTGGTGCAGGCAATTGTAAATCATTATTTACAGTGGTTACAACCAATTCACCGGGCTTGCTTACGGGTATTTGTTTTGCTTTTTGGAAGGTAAGTGTAGTTAACTTTTCCAGTTTTGGTTTTTCAGGAATTTCAGCCTTAGGTGCTGGCATTTGGTAATCAATATTTACCATGGCAACAACCAATTCACCGGGCTTGCTTACGGGTATTTGTTTTGCTTTGTGGAAGGTAAGTGCAGTTAACTTTTCCAGCTTAGGTTTTTCAGGTATTTCGGCTGTAGGTGCAGGCAATTGTAAATCAGTATTTACAAAGGTTACAACCATTTCACCTGGCTTGCTTACGGCTATTTGTTTTGCTTTGTGGAAGGTAAGTGTGGTTAACTTTTCCAGTTTTGGTTTTTCAGGAATTTCGGGTTTAGGTGCAGGTAATTGTAAATCTATATTTGGGGTTTTAAGTGTTTCATCAATTACTGTCATTAGCCTGAAGGTATGATTGGCCAATAATGGCATCTTCGAAATTGGTTCCAATACCGGTTTTTCTATTGTTGGGGCAGGTAACCTAAGGTCAGGCTCATGGGTAGCCACACTAATATCTGACGACCAGGAGATTATGGCCTGTTTCAGGGGTTTGTAGGTAAGGCTGTTTATTTTATCAGGTTTGGGAAGCGGGGGTAATACTTCTACTGTAGGTTTGGGAAGTCTAAGGTCGGGCTGTAAGGTTTTAACGGTAATAAATTTCGATTCTTTTGCAAAATTTACCGGCCTAAGTGGTGCATAAGGCATTCTTGATAAGTTGTACACCTCGGGTTTGCGTGGCAATACCGTAATGGTAACATTTGGTTTAGGGGTGGTATCTACAGGTTTGGTCACCTTTACATCAGGCACATTTACCTTTAGTATACTAGGTGTTTTACCGGCTATAGTTTGTATTTTTTTGTATTCGGTGGGGGTTAGTTTCAAAACAGGTTTGAAGGCATCCACAATAGTATTTACAGCCACAGGTATATCGGGGTCACGGGTCACCTGTAGGAAATCGCCCATACAGTTGTAAGTAACTTTTAGTTCCGGGTCTTCTTCCAGGCTCACGATATAGGGCCTGAAATAGACTTTTTCCTTTATGAGGCGCAGCATCACATCGCAAATATCACCACCGCAGCTTTCACCACCATCGGTTATTAAAATGATAGAATAGGCGTTTTTGGCTACATCCAGCAGGTCATTATCAGCAGCTTCGCGCAGCGAATAGGCAATTGGGGTTACACCCAGCGGGTGTATGGCATCAAGGCGCAGCGACATCTGGGTGCGGTTGTCCCTGGCAAAAGGCACCTCGTTTTTGGTATCAAAACAATAGTTTTCTTCTACGGTATGTTGGTGACCAAATACCCTTAGTGAAAACTCAACCTGGTCATTTACCTTATACACACTATCCATCAGGCGCATGATGATTTCCTGTGCAGCCCTGAATTTAGGTTTCCCGTTTTTCCACTTTTTAATCATACTCGACGAGCCATCGAGCAATATGAGGATACGCGATTGGGTAAGTTCTGGTTTGATCTGGCTATTTGCGCCAAAACCTACCAGCATACATAAAATAAGTATTAATCCCCTTAACCGCATGAAGTACAGCAAAAAACAGCCCTAAAAAAAATGAATAATAAACCCCGCGGGTAAAATTACCAACATTTAATGGAAGGTAGACAACTTGGAAAAATTGTATGGTGATTTTCACAAAAAAATGTGGAGGGTATGGGGGATTATTTGCAACATGCATTGTTAACCTTGCATTTACACTAATCCAAAATGTTTTTGGCTAAAGCCAAATAATATTTAATCATATACCCCGACCTCTAGGCCGGGGCTACTAATACATCTCGGTTTAATATTGTTAATATGCCTAATCCGGGTATGCTTTGGCTTCTAAATTACCCTTACTCCTTCGCAAATTTCCTAACCTCTACTCCACTATCCCCTTTCAAGGTAAGGTAGTAGAGGCCGGGGGCAAGGGCGTTTACATTAATGGTTGTTTGGGTATTGGTGATGGCTTCAGTTAATAATAACTGGCCTATGCTATTGGTAACAGTGAGGGTTGTAAAATCATCTATTGGGGTTTTTATGGTGAGGATACCTGAGGTGGGGTTGGGGTATATGGAGATATTAGCCTTTGCCCCTACTTGCGGCACCTCTACATTCCTGGGGCAACCAATGGTATTAGTGACACTATTGGTCATTACCACATCGTTATCATCGAAATAGATACCGGCCCTGTTGTTGATATAGGTAGCTGTGGCCAGACTAGGTAATGTATTGACAGTGAATATAACGCTACCATCGCAATAACCATGATGGGAACTATCCAATAAATTGATACCAGGGAAATCAAATTTTACCACATTATAACTGCCATACTTACGAATATCAATAAACATTGTATTGGAAGCATTAACTAAACGTAAGGATTTAGGGTCAACATTATAGGGCAAAGTGTCTAGAACATATATATTATGGGCAGTATCGGTACCAGTATTTTCGAAATTGATGGTATAGGTTAGTGTTGTTGGTAAGGTTCCTGATGTTATGCAAGTATTGGGAGATACCCAGATTTCATTAGGGTCGCTGGAAGCCTTGACTGTATCCAAGATAATATTATAATTATTAGCAGGGTTAGCATCACCTGAGGTAGGGGTAACATCAATATGATCCCAAACAGTGTCTCCTGCGGTTAGCCTACCTAGAATACTATTATACCAAATTATAAAGAAAAGGCGAGTGGGTGAACTCATATCAGGACTCAATCCGGTAAGATTCCATGATATGGAAGTTGCAGTGG
Organism: Chitinophagaceae bacterium; assembly: GCA_947456055.1. Taxonomy (GTDB): domain Bacteria; phylum Bacteroidota; class Bacteroidia; order Chitinophagales; family Chitinophagaceae; genus Nemorincola. The sequence goes on along the minus strand of CANGSR010000026.1, from coordinate 10,536 downwards.
TTGATGATGGTGCAGGAACCGCCCCACCAGTTTGGTATTCATATTTGGGGCTGAAATGCAATGTAACAGTTGCATCAGAAGGCATACAGGAATTATTACGTACATAAATATACCCATATTGGTCACGCTTGCCTGTAAGAGGTATTACTGAATTTATAGCTAAATCGAAAACCGTAGTACCTGGGCAATGCAAACCAAAATATTTTGTTGGATAATTAGGTGTTGTTGCAAATAGGGTATCGCTAAAGTAGCCAGCCGATGGGCAAATTAATGACATGTGACTTGGAACAGGAATAGGCTTAAATTTATAGATATCACCTGATACCCCATAAGCATTATAGGTAAAACCACCTGTTGATGAAACTGTGTCAACAACAATGCCATTGGAATCTATTTGCGTCAGCATTGGGATTCTACTGAAAAGTTCAGTCCCCTCTTTTATACAATTCGCATTCAGGTCATTAAAAAAATTAAATGGCATTGATCTACATAGAGTATAAGAGTAATTATAAGAGATTGAATCAACTACAATCGCACCAAGATATAAAATATGGCGTATAGTATAGGTACCGGAGGCATTATAGCTATGGTTTAATAATACATATGCCGCACTAATAAAAACAGTCGACAAAGCACTTGAATCGGTATTACCATCACCAAAATAGGTTTTTATACTTCTGCCGGCTACATAATTAGGTGTAAACACGGTTATTACCGGGCCGTTGCATTTATGTTCCAGTTTAACCTTAAAACTATCTAAATTAGAAGTGGTTCCAAAACCGTCAAGCGGTGCAAATGAAAATTTACGAATATTACCATAAAGGATAGATGCTCCTAAATAAATATTGCCATCTACTAGATTCGCATATACCCATGCAGGGTTTATTTGGCTACTCAATGCAGGTGCACCCTCCGAGGTAAGTGTACCTCCACCACAAATAGTAGAAATTACACCAGTAATAGCAGATACTCTTCTTATTTTCCTCCTTCCACCATCTCCAATGAAAAGATTACCACTTGCGTCAATAGAGCAACCCGTTATAGATGAAAAACTTTCGTTGGTAGCAGGGATTCCATCGGTAGATAGCGTACCCCCTCCGGCTACGGTTGATATAATATGTGTCACTGCATCTATCCTTCTAACCCTATGTCCTATAGTGTCAGCTACATACAAATTCCCTGCTTTATCAAATTGCAGACTATTTGGGATTCCATCTAGTCTAGAATTGGTGGCTAGTACACCATCACCACCAGTACCACCACCTGCAATGGTAGTTATCAATCCTGTGGCGTGGTCTATCTTAATAATTCTACCATCACTGGAAAACCCGTTATAATCACCGGTATAAATATTACCCATAACATCAACACAAACACCCTTAGGAGTTAACCGGGCATCAGTAGCCGGCACCCCTTCAGTGGTGGAAGTTCCACCACCACCAATGGTGGTAATAATACCGGTTAAGGCATTAATTTTTCTAATTCGGCCATTTCCACCATCAGCCACATAAATGTTTCCTGTAGCATCAATACAAACTCCATATAACCGGGAAAGTTGTGCCAAAGTTGCTGGTCCGCCATCACCTGCAAAACCAGCGTTAGTACCTGCTAAAGTTGAGATAATGCCAGTAGCTGGATTTATAATCCTTACTGTAGCATAGTTATTATCGCAAATGTAAATATTTCCTGTTTCGTCTACAGCCATACCTGATGATTTCACATTAGATGTTATAGCAAGTAATCCATCTGCAGTATTTGTACCCAGGCCGGTAACCGAATAAACATTTCCTGATTGGGCATATAAATAACTGCTACCCAATGCAAGAAACAACACTATTAAGAATAATATCCTTTTCATAAACTCATTTTTTAAGGTTTAGTCTTTTTACTCCTTCACAAATTTCCTCACTTCCACTCCACTCTCCCCTTTCAAGGTAAGGTAGTAGAGGCCAGGGGCAAGGTTGTTAACATTAATGGTTGTTTGGGTATTGGTGATGTGTTCAGTTATTAGTAATTGACCTATGCTGTTGGCTATGGAGAGGGAGGTAAAATCATCTTTCGGGGCTTTTATAGTGAGGATACCTGTGGTGGGGTTGGGGTATATGGAGATTTCTCCGGCAGCACTTATTTCATCTACACTCGTAGGGCATCCTGTATTATTGGTAACGGTATTAGTCATTACAACAGAGTTGTAATCGAAATAAATTCCTGCCCTGTTCGAAACCCTGGTACCAGCAGGCACTCCCGAATTAAGATTTATTGTATAAATAATAGCCCCACTGCATTCGCCATGATGAGAACTATCAAGCAGATTGATATCAGGGAAATCAAATTTCAGCACATTATATGCCCCTGTTTTAATAACAGAAACATTCATTGAGGCTGAAGACATAACTATGCGCATAGATTGTACATCCAAATCATTTGACAATGTATCCATAACATGGATATTAAAGGCAGTATCGTTACCTGTATTTTCAAAGTGAATGGTATACTCCAATTGTTTAGTGGTTCGGGGAAGGCAACCTGATGGATTTACAGATATTTCATTCGGGTCGCTTGATGCATTTACTGTATCAATAATCATACAATTATTATTGAAAGGGTTGGTGTCTCCTGTTGATGGGGAAACAGTAAAGTAAGAATGAACAGTGTCATTTGCAGTTAAGTAACCTATAGATGGATTGTCCCAAATAGCATAATAAAGATCAGTAGGCCTTGTTGATCTAACTGAAAGGCCATATACTAACCATGATGCTGTTGTATCAGTATAGGAAACCGGCGTTGGGCGCATATCTAAATAGGTACCCTCTGTTGGGAAATATTTATGGCTAAATTTTAAATCAACATGTGCATTGGTTGAACTTATATTGTTATTCCACACATAAATATCACCCCATTGGTCATGCCTGCCTGTAACTGGTACTACAGCCCTTATTGTGAGGTCAAAACCTGGAATTGTTGTTGTATCCATTTGTAAACCAGCATAATGAACCTGATTTTCATATGTTGTATTTTTCAAAGTGTCGCTTATATAGCCTACTGATGGACACATAATATTTAACCCGCTGGGATGCGTAAGTGTTCTGAAATGATATATATCTCCTACATTGCCATTAGCATGGTAACTAAATCCACTGGTTGCAGAAATGGTATCAATTACAATACCGTTAGAGTCAACTGTATATAAAATAGGGAATCCAAAATAATTTTCAGAATTGTCCTTATTGCAATTGTTATTAGCATCATAGTAGATTGATAAATTAATATCCTTACAAACTGTGTGGTGATAGGTAGTATGGAAGGAGTCAATGGCACTTGTTCCATTGTATTCAACTACTTTTAAGGTATAAGCACCAGTAGTTAGGTAATTATGAGTTATATTAGCAAACCCATATAAACCGCAACCAGTACCCACACTAACTATAGTATCCTTACCATCGCCCCACCAAATTCTTACTGAGGAACCTAAAAAGTAATAATTAGTAACAATATTAACCCTGGGGCCGCTACACTGCCTGTCAATACTCACCCTCATACTATCCCTTAAGATACCTGTGAAATATGTAGGGGAATATGATAGTTTCCTAACCCATGTAAAATAGGTGGAGTAATAAATGTTAGTGCCTGTATTGTCCATATACAGCATATAGTTGGCATTGTTTGCAGTAAGGGCAGGTACATTATCGGCAGTAGAAGTTCCACCACCATCTATGGTATGTATAATACCTGTTGCCCCATCTACCTGGCGTATCAGCCTATGGCCCCTATCGGCAATAATAATATTACCTACGGCATCTACTACACAACCATGTATATCGCTTAATTGTGATATAGTAGCCGGCACACCATCAAGCACGCATAACCCGCCACCTGCTACAGTGGTAATGATACCGGTAGAGGCATTAATTTTCCTCACAAGGTCACCAGTACCGGGTATAATATACATATTACCAGCGGCATCGGTAGTAATGCACCTTACTGGCCCGGCTATTCCAGCACTCATTGCAGGGCCACCATCACCAGTATTGGTATTAGTACTATTTCCGGCTATACTGGTAATGATACCAGTGGTAGCATTTATTTTTCTTACCTTATTACTGCCACCAGTATAGATATTACCTGCAGCATCAACGTATACACACCTTGGGGTAAGGGCTGAGTTAGTAGCCAGCAGGCCTTCGGAGGTAGCTGGGCCACCACCACCTACAGTTGTAATGATACCAGTAGTGGGATCTACTTTGCGTATCCTGCCATTACCGGCATCTGCTATATACAAATTGTTACCAGCATCAATAAATATACCCTGGGGATTGTTCAATTGTGCCAGGGTAGCCATACCTCCATCGCCCGAAAACCCTGGTGTACCATTACCTGCATAAGTATATATACGATTGGTGGTGGCCAGTACCCTGCGAACATTTGAGTAACCAGAATCGGCTTCATATATATTGCGGCTGGCATCCAGGAAAATACCTGTGGTAAATTTTAGGTCGGCTTGCAAGGCCGGGCTACCATCGGCAGTTGTAACAATACCACTATATCTTCCTATTACTGTGGTTACAATACCCCCCTGGGCATTTACTTTGCCCACACTAAATAAAAGGCATACAAAAAGACTGATAATTAAGTAGTTGTACTTCATAAAAATAAATTTTTAAGGTCGGATAATTTTTTTTAACAGAATACCTACCAAAACAGGCCGTTAGCTATCTGAATTTGAGATAGTAAAAATACAAATTATTCCAGAATGTTATACTATTTGGAGAAAAAATAAAAATAATTTATTGTCATGCTTGTGGACCGTAAATAAAAGCAAGCCTAATTACCTTTGTTTTTCAGAGCTTCAATTTCCTTTAGGGCAGCTTCAAGTGCTTTTTCTTTTTCCTTTAATGCCCTATCCTTCTCTTCATTCGCTCTTTTTTCAACTTCAAGGGCCTTATCCTTTTCTTCACTAGCCCTTTTCTCAGCCTCCAGGGCTTTGCTGGTAGCTATCACCATATCCTGTAGTTCCTTCTGGGTATCGTAATATACCCTGAGTGCTTCAATTTCGGTTTCCAGCATTTTGCGCTTTTCGGGGTCGGTACCGGCATAGTGCAGTGCATCAGCTATCAGCCTGATATTATTATCGGTGATGGGGTATGGGTATTCCTTAATCATACCCGCCTCATCAATATAATAGTCCTGCTCAAAAAAACTTAGGGTTTGCTCAAGCCGTGTCTGCAGCTTTTTCTCAATCCTGGGTATCTGCACCACATAGCTATCGTGGGTCAGTTTCTCAATAAAGTCATTCTTTTCATTGATTACCTCATGGCTTATCTGGTCGATATACTGCCGTGATACTTTTACCACCGGAGTGGTAATTTCGGGCAACTTAAAACCAATAAGGTAGATACTTATTATAGGTAGTGGTACTTGCAATGTACCTTCAGGGGTACTAACCTCTTCCTTTCGCATATAGTGCTTGCCCAGGTAATTGCGAAACCGCATAATATCAGTTGCATTGCGGGCTTTTTGCAATTCTATCAATACTTTTTTAAACTCGCCATTGGTGGTTTTGATGGTTGCAACAAAATCGAGCCTGAAAATGGCAAAGGAGGCTGCCAAAATTTGTTCCCCATCCTTATTGTAGGTGAATTCCTGTGGCTTCACCACCACCTCAGTCACGGTTTCCTCAAGCAGGGTCTCAATAAAAAACCGGGCTATCCTGGGGTCTTCCATCAGCCATTTAAAAACCGTATCAGATATAGGATTTGCTATTACCATTGCTGCTCAATTCATTGCAAAAATACAAAACATATTCTATATACCTTATTTTATAACCCTATCTTATACCTGCATAACACCACCTTAATATTATTCAGTATTTTTGCAGCCAAATAGGGATTAAATGGAATTACAGGGTCTATACGACAGGGCATTGAAGTTTGAGTTTTTGAGTGCTGATGAAGGGGTATATTTGTTTGAACATGCACCACTAAGCGAACTGATGTATGTGGCCAATGAGCTGCGCAAAATTCAGGTGCCACATGGTAAGGTGACCTGGATTATAGACCGCAACATGAATACTACCAATGTATGTGTGGCCAACTGCAAATTCTGTAATTTCTACCGTGTTCCCGGCCATCCCGAGTCGTACATCACTGATATAGAAACTTATAAGCGCAAGATTGACGAGACTTTTAAGTATGGCGGAGAACAATTGCTGCTGCAAGGTGGCCATCACCCCGACCTGGGCCTTGCCTATTATACCGACCTCTTTAGGACACTTAAAGAAATATACCCTAACCTAAAGCTACACGCTCTAGGCCCACCCGAGATTGCCCATATTACCAAGTTGGAAAAAAGCAATCACCACGATGTTATCAAAGCCCTAAAAGAAAGCGGTATGGATAGCCTGCCCGGTGCCGGTGCCGAAATACTCAATGACAGGGTAAGAAGGCTGGTATCGAACGGAAAATGTGGCGCTCAGGAGTGGCTGGACATTATGCACGAGGCCCATAAACAGGACCTCACCACCAGTGCTACCATGATGTTTGGCCATGTGGAAACTCTTTATGAGCGTTTCGAACACCTGGTGAAACTGCGTGAAGTGCAGGCCAAAAAACCTGAACATGCCAAGGGCTTCCTCGCATTTATCCCCTGGACCTTCCAGGATGTAGATACATTGTTACAACGTATTCGTGGTACCAAAAACCTAACAACTGCCGAAGAATATATTAGAATGATAGCCCTAAGCCGCATTATGCTGCCTAATGTGAAAAACATTCAGGCATCATGGCTTACTGTAGGCAAGCAGGTGGCACAAATATGCCTCAATGCCGGTGCCAACGATTTCGGGTCTATTATGATTGAGGAAAATGTAGTGAGTGCCGCCGGTGCCCCGCACAGGTTTACTGCCAAAGGCATTCAGCAATCGATACGTGAGGCAGGTTTTGAACCACAATTGCGCAACCAGCAATATGAGTTCCGCAAAATGCCGGAGATGCTAGAGGAGCAGGTGATAGCGTATTAGGAGGTAGAATTCAGGGCAAATACAATTGCATTTATATTTTTATAATTGCGTATCTTTGTTTTTGCATTAATACAATGGAAAATTCGATACAGATGCAACTTGCAGGCACTATAGCTGTAAAAAATTTGAGGCGAAATAAACTTCAAAATGGGCAACCATTTATGATTAATTCCAATGATTTGCCTGGTAATCAGTGTTTTATAGAGTACCCTGATACAACAATCAAGTTAGTTACCATTTCAGGCTCAGGATTAGATTTTGTTGTTATAAGGGTACTATCAGAGATTGAATCGATAGCATTAAGGCAAAAGTATAATTTATCCGATGCCTGAACTTTATATTATTACCGGTTCAAATGGTGCAGGAAAGTCATCAGTAGGAGCTTATTATTTACCTGTTGCCATCAGGGAAAAGTATACTGTTTTTGATGGGGATAAGCTTTACATGTTGAAGCAAAAAAAACTTTGGGCTAGTGGAATTACTGCAATAAAGGAAGCGAAAAAAATCGCCTTAGCTTATGTTACAGAAACATTTGACAAGCTAGTTGATGAAGCGTTAAGTCTGAGCGAAACATTTGTTTATGAAGGTCACTTTACAAATGATTCGACATGGGATATACCTAAAAAATTTAAGAAACATGGTTATCAAGTAAATATGATTTTTCTTGGTGTAAATAACCCTGATATCTCTGAATTACGTGTTATTGATAGAGTAAAGGTTGGGGGACATTTTGTATCAAGAAATGTTGTTGAAGATAATTTCTTTGGTAACCTTGAAAAGCTCAACAAATATTTTGGAATTCTTGACAACCTCGATATTATTGATACCTCTGAAACCGAACATATCCTACTTGCAACTTTTTCTAAGGGCGAAGTTATCTTCTGCTTGCCATTAAGCAAAATGCCGCAGTGGTTCAGTTTACAATTGCCATTATTGGTAGAGAAAATAAAATCATTTTTGTGATTTAAATCCATATAAAAAGGGTCAGGCTTAGCGCTTGACCCTTTTTAGTTTAATGTCAGACGAATCTTAATTTAAGTAATCAGCAGTGCCCTACTTTATTTTAGATGTATTATCCCTAAATTTACAAAGTTTAAATAGCTATAGGTATCATTTTATAAGCTTGGCGTATGTTGGTAAAAGTATTTGGCAGTGCGGTATATGGAGTGGAAGCCCTCACTATCACAATTGAGGTGGACCTGGTGCAGGGTGTTACGGGGTATTTTATTGTGGGCCTGCCAGATAATGCGGTGAAAGAAAGTATTGAGCGCATATTAGCTGCCATAAAAAACACAGGCTTTGAGCGGCCACGAACCAAAGTTGTGGTAAATATGGCCCCTGCCGACATAAAAAAAGCAGGCTCAGCATACGACCTACCAATTGCCATAGGTATGCTTGCCGCCACAGGCCAGATACCCGCCGAAGAGCTACATGAATACATCATCATGGGCGAACTATCGCTGGATGGTTCGGTACAACCCATAAAGGGTAGCCTGCCAATAGCCATTCAGGCTCGCACCGAAAAATATAAGGGTCTAATAGTGCCCAAAGCCAATGCCCGTGAAGCCGGAATGGTGAACAACCTGGATGTATATGGCGTTGAAAACATTTCGGAAGTGGCTGGTTTTTTCAACAAGACCGAAACCCTCAAAAAGGTGGTGGTCAATACCCGTGAAGAGTTTTTTGATAACCAGGGTAGTTTTGAGCTCGACTTTAATGATGTAAAGGGCCAGGAAAATGTGAAACGTGCATTGGAAATTGCCGCAGCAGGTGGCCATAATGCCATTCTGATAGGCCCGCCAGGTGCCGGTAAAACCATGCTCGCCAAGCGATTGCCTACCATATTACCACCTCTTAGCCTGCACGAAGCACTGGAAACCACCAAAATACACTCAGTAGCGGGTAAGCTGCCTACCAATACTTCCCTGATAGCACAGCGCCCGTTTAGAAGTCCCCATCACACGATTTCGGACGCAGCCTTAGTTGGCGGAGGTGGAGTACCACAACCCGGTGAAATATCGCTTGCCCATAACGGGGTTTTGTTTCTCGATGAGTTGCCCGAGTTTAAACGCTCGGCACTGGAGGTGATGCGCCAGCCTATGGAGGAGCGCAAAGTATGCATAAGCCGTGCCAGGGTGAGTATTGACTTCCCGGCGAGTTTTATGCTTATAGCCTCCATGAATCCATGCCCATGTGGCTATTTCAACCACCCCGAAAAAGAATGTACCTGCGCACCCATAATGGTGCAAAAATACCTGAACAAAATAAGCGGCCCCTTGCTCGACCGAATTGACCTGCACGTAGAGGTAACCCCTGTTGCCTTTAGCGAGCTATCTTCTACAAAGATGTCAGAACCCAGTTCTGATATACGTGACAGGGTACTCAAGGCACGTGATATACAGGCCAAACGCTACGAAAACCACCCTGGTGTATATTGCAATGCACAGATAGGCAGTAAGCTGCTGAAAGAAATCTGCGTCATCAACCAGGTAGGCCAAAACCTGCTCAAAACTGCCATGGACCGCCTGAATCTTAGCGCCCGTGCCTACGACCGCATCCTTAAAGTGTCCCGCACCATTGCCGACCTTGCAGGTAGTGATGATATCAGGCCGGAACATTTGGCTGAGGCTATACAGTATAGGAGCCTGGATAGAGAAGGATGGGCTGGGTAGTGTTATGAAAGCCCTCAACAGTAATAATTAGATTTTTTCGCAATTTTTCAAACCTATATATGTATTTTGCTGATAATACCATTTATACTTATTTACAAGACCATCACACGAAAGTTTATAATATCGGCTGGCTGGATGATCAATACGAATATCGAAAAGGATATGTTGCTCCCAAAATAATTAGAAAACTTGTGCGGATAGGGGAAAGAATGGATGTTAACATTTGTCGGGGTGCCCATTTTTGTCAATATTGTTATAAAAATCCAACATTCCAGATTGAAAATAAAAACCATCCACGTGGAAATGGTGAAATCTGGCTACCCAATAAATCATTTACGAAAGTCTATGTAGCACCAAAGCTAATATTACATTACATACAAGCACATCAATATTTACCTCCAAAAGAGTTTATTGATGCAATAGCTGGTTATAATTTCATAAGAAGATTTATTTTTGAACATATATTTATAAAATATTTAATCAAACCGACTCCGGACTTATGATCTAATACATATTGATAAAAGTTAGCTCTTGCATCCTAAAAGTATCCTATAGATATTTGCAGTGTTATACGGCTAGAGCATTTGGCTGAGGCTATTCAGTACAGGAGTTTGGATAGAGAAGGGTGCGCTGGGTAAGGGGAGAGTGAGTGTTGTGAGGAAGGTACTTGATATCGCAATTTGCGATCTCAAGTTTATTTTCACATATTGGGAAATTTTCATGTAAAATATATAAATTTCATACTACCCGATATGACATTTTTCAATGTTTTACCTTAGTTCTATTTGCCATGGATTCCTTTCATTCCTTAATTTTACCCACATCCAAACAAAATTACATTCCTAAGGT
>CANGSR010000025.1 GCA_947456055.1 Chitinophagaceae bacterium | reverse complement strand
GTGCGGAGATTTTCCTGGTGGTGATTCCGGTAATGATTTATCAGGTGGTGTTTGAGCTTTTTCTTAATGGGCAGACAATAGGTAAAAAGGTAGCAGGGATTAAAATTATTGATACTGAAGGGCAGGAGCCAACATGGGGACAATATATCATCAGGTGGATTCTTTGTATTGGCAATCTATATATTTACATCATACCCTACCTATTGGTGCAAGTGCTTTACAATGGTATGGCGGCAGGGATAGTACTGGTTTTAGTATTGCTTATTCTCTATTTGCCTGATTTTCTTTCAGTTGTAATTTCGGCTAATTCGCAGCGGATAGGGGATTTTGCAGCGGGGACGGTGGTTATTGATAATAATTACAAGTCGAATATCAATGAAACCATCTACCTGCAAATTGAAAAGACCGACTATGTTCCGGTCTTTCCACAAGTGATGAAGCTTACAGATAGGGATATTAATGGTATCCGTAACCTACTAAATATGAAAAAGCCCAGCAATGATACCGCCCATTATATTACTGATGTAGCCCTTAAAATCAAGACTGTGCTAGGTATAGAATCAGACTTGTATCCTCTTGATTTTTTACAGCAATTGTTGGAGGATTATAATTATTACACCACGAAGTAGTGTGTGTGTGATTTTCTGGGATTTTTACAACAAATAATGTCACCCTTTCAGGGTTTTACCAAATTTGGTATACATCTTCTACAATAATGTCAACCCTTCGGGTTTCTATCGATGAAGTGGTAAAATTGGATTGTATTAAAGGGGATTATTTGATTTCCACTAACAGCCCATCAGGGTAGGCTATTTCTTCAAGGTATAGGCCATTACCTGTTACATTGAAGTTGGCGAGGGTGCAGTTTTGAGCCTCGATAATGGCTCTGAAATCGGCGGAGGTGCCTTGCTTGCTGACTAGTTTCAATTGGGTGCCTACAAGCCCCCTTACCATGCCACGGAGAAACCGGTTGCCCTCTACTACATAATGCAGTTCATCTACATGGTTTTCCCAATAAGATTGAAGAATTGTGCAATTGAAAGTATTGTTTTGGGCATTCCTTTTTGAAAATGATTCGAATTGGGTATATTGCTTTAGTATTTCAGCAGTTTCATTGAGCAAATCCCTATTGAACTTATAGGGGTGGTATAAGGCTCTTTCCTGCTGAAAGGGGTTTTTCCTAAAATATATTTTATAGCGGTACCTACGCCTGATTGCATCAAACCTGCAATTAAATTCGGGGTTTACTGCCAGGTAGAGTTTATTTACCGCCACACTCATTGGTAAGACTGCATTTAGTTTATAAACGAAATCGGAGTTAGGAGGAGTTTCTAAATCGAAATGGTAGAGGTTGCAGAGGGCGTGTACGCCTTCATCTGTACGGCTGGCACCAAAAGTATCAATATTGGTCCGTAATAGGGTTGAAAGGGCCGTATTGATGGCTAACTGCACAGTAGGTGTTGTTCCCTGTATCTGGGAGCCGTGGAACTTTGTTCCATCATACATTACCTCAAGTGCATATCTGGCCATTATTGTATTAGTTGCCGCAAAAGTAAGGTAAATAGGAGAAGTGTTTCTACTTGTATAATTGTTGATTAATGCTTTTAAAAGCGCTATTTTTAGGTTGATTTGTATGGAAAAGCTAAAGCCGATAAAAAGAAGTAAGGAACTGGCTCCTCTTTCACGTGAGCATCATGATGGGCTAATGCTGGTTTGGAAGATAAGGAGGGGTATAAAGAAAGGCATACAGCTTGAACGCATAGGGAAATATGTGCAATTTTTCTACCAAAATAGCCTTCGTCGCCATTTTGAGATTGAGGAAGAATATGTATTTTTATTATTATCGCAACACAATATGGAGCGGAAGGAAGCTGAGGCGCAGCATTTGGTTTTGCGTAGGCAGATTGAGGAAATGAGCGATATTGCCCAATTGATTAATGCTTGCCTTATAGAATTTTCAGATTTGCTGGAGCGGCATATCAGGTTTGAAGAAAGGATTTTGTTCCCACTTATAGAAAAAGAAGCCGACCCTGTTTTGTTCTCAACCTACGGTAAAATGCTTATAGATGAGGAGGTAAAAGGCTGTGCTATTTATAACGATGAATTTTGGCTATAGAAAAAAATACTTCTATGCAGCAACAGGTAATGAAATATAGAAGGTAGAACCTCTTCCGGGTTCACTTTCGAACCATATTTTACCTGCCTGGTAGTCTACCAGGTCTTTGCATAATCTTAAGCCAAGCCCTATTCCCTTTTCATTTTCAGTGCCGGCGGTTGAGGTAGTTTTGGTAGAGAACAATAGGTCTTTCACTTCATTTGAAATTCCTACACCTGTATCCCTTATTGCAATAATGGCAAATTCTTCCTGTTTAAAAACATCTATACTAATCTTACCATTTGGATTAGTGAATTTGATGGCATTGACCACAAGATTGCGGATTACTATTTTCATCATTTCCTTGTCGGCATGAACTTTAGTTGGGGTGTTGCAATTATTTACAAGGTGGATGTGTTTTTTCTTTGCCCTCGATTGGTTGCTATCAATATTTAGAGTGATAATTTCTAATAAATCGAAGGGTTTAAGATTCACACTTATTCCGTTCATTTGTTGTTTTGACCAGATAAGCAGATTGTGCAGCAACTCTGATGTGTGGTTGGTTTGGATTAGTAATTCCTGCCTCACGTGGGCATGTTCTTCTTCATCTAATATATTTTCCGACATCAGTTCCAGGTAGCCTCTAATCGAGTCGAGGGGTGAACGAAGATCGTGGGAAATGATGGAGAATAATTTGTTTTTATCGCTGCTTATTTTTTCCAGCAGGATGTTTTGTTCCATTATCCGCTGGTTTTGTTCGGCTATGGCTAGGGCACTTTTTTCAGCCTTTGTGCGGGCATTGATGAAGTAATCCCTTAAATAATGGGTAACTGCAAAGAGAAAGGCAAGTGAAACAAGATAGGTCCAGGCTATATCAGCAAAGCGGGTGGTGTTAGTATCGTAACTTCCTTTTATCCATTCAGGGTGGCTAAACTCGCAATACAATAGCCCAAGGCCAATTAACAAGTGCATACTTACCCATAGGGCGCCAAATTTCTTTTCGGTAATTGCAAGGAAAAAATTTAGGGTTACGAAAAACAGGAAAAAGGTAGGGCCGTTAATACCTGAGTTGGTGAAGTAATTTAGTGCCAGGGTGATATAACTTGCTATACCCAGAATAACCACACTTATTTTGTACTTTTTGTGAATTCTGGAATAGTAGTAAGTAATAGCAAGTATTACTATAAATACTATAAGGGTTACAGACATTGCCAGTAGCCCACAATAAATATCAAATGCAAGGCAACTAAGTAATAATACAATGGAAATAGCACTTATGTAGTTAAATGCACGATTTTCCATTGTCAGCTCACCTGGTGGACCGGCAATTTTATTCCATATTTCGCTCTTTCCTCTTTTGTCCGCAGCCATAAAATTGGTTTTAGGGTAGGTTATCCTGAATCGTTGCAGTGGTGTCTCAAAATTGTTTAAATTATTTATGAAAGTGAAAATATTGAATGGGTAAAGCAAATGTACAACATTTCATTAACAATCCAATAGCTAAAGAATAACATACTAAATATTTGTAAATTCAAATGACTCGCATTCAATATCGGTTTAATTAAACATACAATATCTGTAATTATGTGTGATTTTCTTTTTATGTGCAATAATATACTATTGTATTAACAAATACCCTGCCAAGTTGGTAATGATAGGTGCTGATTATGTTGTTTAACATTTTATTGATTAAACCTATGGTTGGCGAAAATGTAGTATATGGGTGTTTTGGATTAAAAAATTTAATAAAAAACTGAAAGCCCGGTACAAAATAATTTGTGCCGGGCTTTCAGGAAAAAATATATTGATTAAAAAAGTTGCTTTAATACATTGTAGATCATGCTAGGTTTGCCCAAAGTATAGAAATGTAGTACGGGTGTGTTGTTTTTAAGCAGGTCACGGCATTGGTGCAGCAACCATTCGGTGCCCACTTTTTCGCAATCGGCTTCATTTTTTGCTTTATTCATTTCATTGCACAAGTCTACAGGCACTTCCACATTAAAGATGCGTGGCAGGGTAGTGAGTTGTTTTTTGTTGCTCAATGGTTTTAGGCCAGCTATGATTGGTACATTTACGCCATGCTCACGGCAGCGTTTGATATAATTATAATAGTGTTCGTTATTAAAAAATAGCTGGGTAGTAACATAATCGGCACCAAGGTCTATTTTGCGTTTTACATAATAGATGTCGGTATCCACGTTTGGCGATTCGAAGTGCTTTTCGGGATAACCGGCAACACCTATACAAAAATCGGTTTTGGCACCTTCAATAATATCATCTTCCATGTATACACCGTGGTTCATGTTTACTATTTGCTTCACCAGGTCTTCTGCATACCTATGCCCATTTGGGTGTGGGTTGAAGAATTTTTCGTTGGCAGCAGCATCACCACGCAATGCGAGTACATTTTTGATACCCAGGAAGTCGAGGTCGATGAGGGCATTCTCGGTTTCTTCTTTGCTAAAGCCACCACAAATAAGGTGTGGGATAGCCTCGATTTTATATTTATTCATCAGGGCGGCACAGATACCTACAGTACCTGGGCGTTTCCTGATTTCCACCCGCTCAAAACTACCATCAGCACGTTTTTTAAATACCTGCTCGGCACGGTGGTAGGTAACATTAATGAATGATGGGTTGAATTCCATCAGTGGGTTAAGATGGTTATATATCGATTCTATGCTTTTACCTTTAGTAGGTGGCAATATCTCGAAGGAGATAATAGGCTCTTTTGCGTCAGCTAATTTTTCTGTAAATTTCATATACGGGAGATGAGTGAACCATTAAATAAAATCAATAACGTGGTTTGACTTCCAATATTCTCATTAGGAACACCGATTAATAGATTTTATCGGGATTAACTGATTGTGATCATTGAAAAAGAGCAAGCATCAATATTGAAACTTATTGCAGGCTTTACAGTACAAAAGTAGGATTTTTAGTTTAATAAAAATCTAAAGAAGTAAGTAAGGTGAAGTAAGGAAATCTTGCTTATCTTTGATTTTCAGTAGAGTAAGTAGGAAATAGGAGGGGAATTGCTGGGTTTATAGAGCCCTTAAATATTATTTTCAAATCTTGTGCAATTTTTCCTTTTTTTATTTTTTAGTTTTAATTTTTCCTCTTACCTTTGCAATCCCAAAAAAAACTAATCATGGCTCGTGTTTGTCAGGTAACAGGAAGGAAACCGGTAGTAGGTCACAAAGTGTCTTTTTCTAACAAAAAAGCTTTACGCCGCTTCCTGCCCAATTTGAAAACCAAGCGTTTCTTCCTAGCCGAAGAAGACCGTTGGATTACCTTAAAATTATCTACTGATGCTCTCCGTACTATCAACAAGAACGGTTTGTTATCAGTGGTAAAAGAACTCCGTGCAAAAGGAGTGACTATTTAATATAGAAAAGTATAAAATAATAAGAAAATGGCAAAAAAAGGAAACCGTGTCCAGGTAATAATGGAATGCACCGAGCATAAAAATAGTGGTATGCCCGGTACCAGCCGCTATATTACCACTAAGAATAAAAAGACAACCACTGAAAGGCTTGAGTTGAAGAAATACAACCCGATCCTGAAAAAGGTAACTGTTCACAAAGAAATTAAATAATCTTAATAAAATATTTGAGTTATGGCAAAAGTTGCAAAAACCGCGCAGAAGAAGGATCCGAAGCTGTCAGCGGAAGCTAAAAACTATACAAAAGTAATCAAGGCTGTACGCAGCCCTGAAAGCGGTGCCTATACCTTTAAAGAAGGTATGGTTCACAAAGATAAAGTGAAGGATTTTTTGGCCAACGTTAAATAGCCATTCCTCCAGGTTTGTGAGTTTAATAATTCATAACTTGTAAATATATTCATAAACAAAGCCACTCTATATAGGGTGGCTTTGCTGTGTGCGTAAGTGGATGAATTGAGAGTGTGGAAACAGAGCGGGAGCGGTGGGTATTGAGAGTGGAAAACATAGCGGGAGCACTTGTGAGCTGAGAAATGCTTGAAAGTGGAGGTTGGAATTTAGAAAGTGCTGTTTTTTACCAAATAGGTATATGTCCTATTAGGTAATATTCAAATAAAGTTGAGGTCTGGGTTTTAGTAATTTCCTATCTTTACATCATGAGAGTTATCACATTACAAGTGCCTGACCAAATAGAATTGGATACGAACGATACTGTGAAATTTTTAGCTGCAAAATTATATGAATCGGCAAGATTATCCCTCGGCCAGGCAGCCGAACTCGCAGGACTATCCAAAATTGCATTTGCCGAAATAATAGGAGATTATAACGTTTCTCTAATTAACCATCCTATTTCAGACATTTTGCAAGATGTATCAAGAATATAATATTGTAATGTTTTGTGCCCATCA
Source organism: Chitinophagaceae bacterium (assembly GCA_947456055.1). Lineage (GTDB taxonomy): Bacteria > Bacteroidota > Bacteroidia > Chitinophagales > Chitinophagaceae > Nemorincola. Next base: position 18,120 of record CANGSR010000025.1, on the reverse strand, counting down.
TTAAAAAAGTAATTCTTTTAGAACGTAGGAATTATTCACATCCTAGGCAAATTAGAAATCTTTCAGGTTAGTAAGTTTAATAAATCATAACTTGTAAATGTATTCATAAACAAAGCCACTCTATATAGGGTGGCTTTGCTGTGTATATGTTTGGTATGTTAAATGTAAGGCTGCTTTAGTGTTTCAAGGTTTACTGACAATGAAAAAACAGTTTATACCCATACAAAAAGCGGAGCATTCCACCAGAATGCTCCGCATATCTTTTAGTAATGGCAACCAATTGTTACCATGTTGAATTTCTTACCTGGCAATGTTTACTGTGGTACGGTAGACTTTATCACCGCTAACAATTTTTACAATATAGCTACCTGCGGCTACAGAACCAAGATCGAAATTAACGGGTGATGTGTTTTCAACAGACTGGGTTGCAACTACATTGCCCAATATGTTGATGACGGTGATGGTACTCTTTAAATTGCCTGGCAGTTCAATTTTAAAAGAGCCATTTGATGGATTCGGGAAGATATTTGGCTCAGTAATCAATGTGGTGGTCACATTCAGTGAAGGGCAAATACTGGCTGTTATGGCCTGGCTACCTGAACCTAAACCCATATTATAACTAATAGTTGCTGTGCCTGCCGCAACTCCGGTAACAATACCACTGGAAGAACCAACAGTAGCTACTGCGGGGTTGCTGCTTGTCCATACACCGCAAGGCACAATACCAGATATGGTGGTGGTATCTGTAACGCACACAGTAGCCGAGCCGGTGATAGGTATAGTGGCAACATTTACTTTACGCACTATGCCAACTGGCTGGCTTGTTATGTACAGGTTGTTGTTGGCATCAAATGCAAGGCCTGTTGGTGAGCTGATAGTCGCTGCAGTAGCCGCGCCGCCATCGCCTGAGAAACCTACGGCACCTGTGCCGGCAATAGTATGGATAAGTCCATCGGTGCTGGCCCTGCGTACACGGTTATTGCCCATGTCGCTGATGAATACATTACCGGCAATGTCGGTAGTTACAAATGAAGGATCGTTTAGCTGGGCCGCAGTAGCCGCACCACCATCGCCTGTAAAACCTGCGATAGAACCGGCATAGGTAGTAATAATACCAGCTGCGTCTACTTTACGTACCCTCTGGTTGCCCAGGTCGGCAATGAATATATTTCCAAAACCATCTAAACAAACACCATTTGGCGCATATAGCTGTGCTGCTGTTGCGGCTCCGCCGTCTCCTGCAAATCCGCCTGAGGTACCTGCAATAGAGCTGATGATGCCGGCTGTGTTAACCTTCCGGATGTGATGATTGGCGTAGTCGCAGATGTAAATGTTGCCTGCTGCATCTAAAGTTACGTCGGTAGGTTGGCTAAGATTTGCTGCAGTTGCTGCACCACCGTCGCCACCAAAACCTGAGGTAGAACCAGCTACAGTGGTAATAATTCCGGTGCTGAAGTTGACCTTCCTGATGCGGTTATTGCCAAAGTCGGCAATGTATAGGTTATTACCGCTCGCATCAAGGCCAACAGATACAGGGTTATTCAAGATTGCTGCAGTTGCTGCCGCACCATCACCATTAAATCCTATTGAGCCAACCGTGCCGGCTATGGTGGTGATAATGCCTGATGTGTTTACTTTACGTATCAGGGAATTGGCCTTGTCGGCAATGTATACGTTGCCTGCGGCATCCACTACTGCCTTTCCGGGATTGTTCAATCCGCTGGTGGTAGCGCTCACGCCATCGCCTGTATAGCCGTTAGTGCCTGTGCCGGCTACTCTGCCGATAATTTGCGCCTTTGCGCCAAATGAGAACATCATTAAAGCTGCTACTGAGAAAGTGTACAAGTTCTTTTTCATAAAATTTGATTTGTGTTTGTTTATTGTTTTGTTTCAGCAAGATTACGATGGCTGGAAAGCGGTTGCTCACTACAGTTAGGGAAAGCGGGTTTTGGGTTAGTGAAGACCACAACTAGAGGGTGTGTTATGTATTCTTAGTTTGCTTTGTTCTACTGGTAGGCAGGCTGTTAATGACTCTACGGAAGTGGGGTAGGATGCAAAAAAAAGAGGTTGTCTCGGATTTTTGAGAGAGCCTAATTCGCTGTGAGTGTATGTAGGTAATATAATGACAGTCAGGCACACAAAAAAAGGAGCCACAAAATGGCTCCTTTAAAAATGCTTTTATAAAGTAATAAGATTATACCGCTTTCCAGCCTGTCTTATCTTTTTTGTCCTTACCCAATACAAGGTTGATAACAATACACAAAATAATACCACCTAGTGTAGCACGAATTACCTCATTTAGATAAGGGATGTCGGAATTGATATGGATGAAGGTGAAGAACTTATTTCCCAGCCAACCACCTACTATACCCAGGATGATGGTAGTAATAATGCCGAAACCCCTTCCTGGGGTGATAAATTGAGCCAATAAGCCGGCTATGAAGCCAATTACAATGGTAACCAGTAAATCTTTGGTAAGAAATGCAGGCAGTGCAAGTAGTAGTGTGTGTGACATAAATGAATTTTGACTAAAATTATAAAAAACAACAAAAGAAACAAGGCTTTGCTCATTAATAATTTGTAACACTCGCTCATTTTTTGCGTTTTGGTTAATTCTGATTTTTTGTGCCTAAAAAGAAATTGGTGAATTAGAAAGTGGTTAACAATTTGTGTGGCCAATCAATTTCTACAGCACATTCAACCCTTATCAGGGTTGTTATCGTTGGTGCCTTCTTCCGTGGGTTTCACCCACGGCTATTATAATTAAAGCCCGTTGGGCTTTTAGCCTCGCCTTTACCACATTCAACCCTTGTTAGGGTTGTTTGCGTTTGGGGGCTTTTACCATGGGTTTTACCCACGGCTATTATAATTAAAGCTTGCTGGGCTTTTTGCCTCATCTTTCAACAGGCTTTGAGGCTACTTCGGTATGGCTACATTAATGGACTCAATAGCAAAAAAAGATTAGTTCTGTACCCGTACATGAACTACGCATCAAATGCTCGTTATTACCGAATTTTAAACTTATGGTTTTTATATTGTTAAATTCATTTTTTGTGATTTTGAATTGGATGGAATGTGCTAATTTGCTTAAAATCTCTTAATCATTATTTTCTCGAAAACTAATCAGAATTATGAAAAACACACTACTTGCACTGTTGCTTGTTTGTTTCGCTTTTGCGGCTCAGGCGCAAACTAATTTCCCACTTAAAGACCTTGAATCTTTTTGTGCTAAAAATGCCAATGACTTTGAGACGGCTATGTTATCTGCCGATTATTCTATCCAGAGTAAGGCATCTAATCAGGTTACCAAAGTTTACTGGAGTGATAAGGATGGGGCTAGTGGCAAGAAATATATTATTACCCGCACCCAGCCACCTCACGCTACTATTAGCATTGAATTCAGTACGACTGATAAAAAGTATTATCTCGATTTCAAAGCAGGGCTTACTAAGAATGGGTACAAATTTGTAAAGGAAGAGAATAAAAAGGTGAATGGCATTGAGACTGTTTGGTACAATTTCTCCAATGGGAAATTCCAGATTGCAGTCGCTTCATGGACGGCTGATGTGGCGTGGTTTGGAGTGCAGATTCATCCTTAGCAAATTCAAAATTCAAAATTCAAAATTCAAAAGCATGCGGGGGTGTAATTCAAAAGTAAAAATTCAAAAGTCAAAAAACTGCGAGGGGCAATATTTTGAATCGGGTATTCGTAATCATTAATGGCAAATTATAATCCTGAACGAGGGCGAATAAGATCAAAATGGGCTGCCTTGGGCTGTCTGTTTGATATTTGTTCATTTGTCTTTGAATTGATTCAAGGATTTGTTTCCTGAGGGTGTATTCGTTATAGTTTAGAATCGTGTTTGTGATTTCAAGAGTTTGAAATGGGATATTAAATTGACTGTTCCTTCAAATTCCCCGGCCTCATTTCCTTTTTTACCCAAACAAAAAACTATTTTTGCACTATGCATGCAGATCTTAACGAACAGGAAATTGTTCGCCGCGAAAAATTAATGGAATTATTGGAGTTAGGTATCAATCCATTCCCTGCTCCACTCTTTGAGGTTACCCATACCGCTAAGGAAATAAAAGACTATTACACTGAAGAAAATAAGGAACTCTACCAATCGGTATCACTTGCAGGCCGCCTTATGGGTGTGAGGGATATGGGCAAGGCCAACTTTGGCGTATTGCAGGATAGCACTGGCCGTATTCAGATTTATGTGAAGCGTGACGATATTTGTACCGGTGAGGATAAAACCCTATACAATACTGTATGGAAAAAACTATTGGACATTGGTGATATTTTAGGCGTTAAGGGTTATGTATTTATTACCAAAACAGGTGAAATAAGTATACATGTTACTGAGTTTACACTGCTTACTAAGAGCCTCCACCCAATGCCTGTGGTTAAGGAGAAGGATGGTGAGGTGTATGATGCCGTAACTGACCTCGAATTTAAATACCGTCAGCGCTATGCCGACCTGATAGTGAATCCGGGTGTGAGGGACACTTTTGTGAAGATTACCAAAATGAAGAATGCCATCCGTACTTTCCTGAATGACCAGGGAGCGTTGGAGGTAGATACCCCTGTATTGCAAAGTATACCGGGTGGTGCTACGGCAAGGCCATTTATTACCCATCACAATGCGTTGGACATGCCATTGTACCTGAGGATAGCTAATGAGCTCTACCTCAAGAGGTTGATAGTGGGTGGTTTCCAATGGGTATATGAGTTCAGTCGTAACTTCCGCAATGAGGGTATGGACAGGACGCACAATCCGGAGTTTACCATATTGGAATTCTATGTAGCCTATAAGGACTATTACTGGATGATGGATACCACCGAGCAAATGCTGGAGCAAACAGCTATTGCCACCAATGGGGTAAGTACCACTACGGTAGCTGGTGTGGAAATTGATTTCAAAGCACCCTACAAGCGCATAAGCATCTATGATGCCATAAAGGAGCATACTGGTTTTGACATTAGCGAGATGGATGAGGAAGGCCTGAGGGAGGTTTGCCAAAAGCTACATATACCTGTAGATAATACTATGGGCAAAGGAAAGCTGATAGATGAGATTTTTGGTGGCAGGTGCGAGAAACACTATGTGCAACCAACGTTCATTATCGACTACCCGATAGAGATGAGCCCGCTTACCAAAAAACACAGGACTAAGGATGGCCTTGTGGAGCGTTTTGAATTGATTATTAATGGTAAGGAGATAGCTAATGCCTATAGCGAGTTGAACGACCCAATAGAGCAAAGGGAGCGTTTTGAAGAACAGGTGAAACTGATGGAAAGGGGAGATGATGAAGCTATGTTTATCGACTACGATTTCCTCCGTGCATTGGAATACGGTATGCCACCAACTGCTGGTATTGGTATTGGTATAGAGCGCCTGGCAATGTTGCTCACTGGTCAGGTATCCATACAGGATGTATTGTTCTTCCCTCAGATGAGGATTGAAAAATAAAATACTATTTGTGAAAGGCGGGTAATTCCTGAATGGGAATTACCCGCCTTTTTTTATTTTTGATTGGAAATTCAATATGCTTATGCGGTATCTTATTTTTTGTTTGTTTTTGTTATCTTCCCAGAGTGGGTTTGCACAATCGTATGCTGATGATATCATTGCCTACCGCAAGCAATATGTAAAAGAACTGCTGGATGATGCCAGGAGCCCAATAAAACCATCTCAGGCGAAGTTCCTGGACTTTTTCCAGCCGAATGAAAAATATTCGGTTATTGCTGATTTTGCTGCCTCTCCTGGTTCAAAGCCTTTTCTAATTAATACCCATAGTGGCAAGCAAAGGCCCTATAAAGAATATGGACTATTGAAATTTAAAATTAGCGGCCAGGATTTGGTGCTTCACATTTACCAGAAGGTGGATTTTATTAATGATACTGCCCATAAGGATGATTTGTTCCTGCCATTTAATGACAAAACCAATTACGAAACCACATTTGCCGGTGGTCGTTATATCGACCTGAAAATAAGTGATATAAAGGATGGTAAGTTATTGCTGGATTTCAATAAGTGCTATAACCCCTATTGTGCATATGCCGATGGTTATAGTTGCCCTATACCACCAAAAGAAAATTATCTGGAGATTGAGATTCCGGTAGGGGAGAAAATGTTTCAGCATTGATATGGTTTGTCGTGCCACGTTTGGTTATCCTTGGTTTGTGTAATAATCTCGACGATTTCGGCCAATATATTTTATTCTTATTCCCGGCCTGAAGGCCGGGGCTATTGAAAATTTACACTAGTATCTACACCCGATAAATCACCAATTTATGGCAGGAAATTATGCACTGCAGCCAATGGTGCGCCCCAAATGCCGGGTAATAAATAGAGGGCAAATGTTATTGAGAATAGTGCAATAAATAAGCGGGAAAGGGGTATGTATTCTTGTCCATAAAGGTTATGTTCAGATTCGGAGTCGTGGGATAATTTAATATAGCCCAGCATATACACGCCCATAATCATCCAAATTCCGAGCCAAATCATAATAAACATGTCTCTGTTAACCCAATGATAGCCAAGTGATATATCTGCTTTGGAGAAAAACTTGAGGGATATCATAAGGGAAAAGAAGCCCATGACTACCTTAATATTATTGAGCAGGCTTTTGGACTTTACAAAAATGCTCACCATAATAGGAAATACAAAGGGTAGTGACAGGCCAATAGAGAACCCGAATAATCCTATTACTGGCCCTATTACAGGTACACTACCAGCCAACATTAGCACTAATCCTATAATAGGCAAGGTAGATGAGAATGAAGCACCTGGTAGGGTAAGAGCCATATAAAATATGCCCTTTATAGTCTTATTGTCGGCCTTGCTCGACATTCTGTTAATCCATTTTTCTGGGAGTTTTAAAGTAAAGGCGCCCAAGAATGCAAGCCCGAGTGTGACGAAAATCCTGAAAAAGAATAGGTTGAAAACCCAGTGTTCGGTATATTTCTGAAGTCCGGCAAGGTTGATAATAAGTGCAACAAGGGCACCTAAAAGGGTGAATATTAACACTATAAAAAGGGCATAAATCAATGGATTTTTCAGTTTACTTGCTTTAGTATTATTGTTTTTGGTGAGGTAGCCTACAGTAAATGGCAAGATTGTATACACATAGGGGGTAAATACGGCCAGCAAGCCTATGCCTAAAGACTGCAAAAAAAGCAAGAGGATTGATTTTTTGGAGGGAATTTTTATGTGAAGTATAGAGCCACTATTGTAGGAAAGTGAGGTGTTTTCAGCAAGCGAAACCTGATAGGAGCTAGTGGGTGCTGTGAATTGAATTTTTGGTAAAGGAGCCTTGATTTCTGGTTGTATCTGCATTTCTGATTTCCCTGAATAAAATTGCATGCCAGATGCAAAAGCCTCCCTGGCAGACATAGTCAATAAGATAATCAGAATAATTAGTGCATTTTTTTTCACAAGGCAATAATATTTGTAATCGCAATTTTTCTCAACAAACAAATATAAGCTTTTGCTGGCCAATGTAAATAGTTTTGATTTTTCTTATTCCAATGAATAGGTGAAACACTTCCTCGGAACTCAAAATAAAAATGTTTTTGAAAATAAAACAAAAAGTTATATTTTGCAAAGAAATACTTTTTTATATCAGTAAGAATTGTTCCCGGTTTCTATCAATTGTTCCTGATTGTTTTTTTACACCATAAACTGTTTTTTGAGAGCCAGGAATTCCTTGTATTATTTATTTGGAATTCGCTTTATTATCAGGAAACCACCGATTAAACTAATGAAAAACAATTTTTATGAATAAAATTGTGAGGAAAATCTTCGTTGTTGATGATGATGAAATGTTGTCAATGGCGCTTGAAGATTATATTGCCAGAAAGACCAAACACGAGGTTTTTCTGTTCAATACGGGTGAGGAATGCCTTGAACACCTTGAGGAACAGCCTGATATAATTATCCTTGATTATAACCTTAATTCAGTGAAAAAAGATGCGGCTGATGGCCTTGTAATACTAGAGGCTATTAAGAAAGCAGATGATCATGTGAAGGTTGTTATGTTATCGAGTCAGGAGGCGAGCTGGATTGTTGTGCAGACTAAAAAGATGGGTGCCGAGCAATATGTGGTAAAGGATGAAAATGCTTTTGAAAAAATTGTTTCTATTTGCGACACTATACCAATTGAGTCTTAGTTAATCATTATAATCCATCCTTTTGAACCCATTTACTGAAAGGCTATACATTACACTCCAGGTGTAAATGTTTTTCATTAGATTTATTCCTTAGAAACTATATTTCGTCTTTAAAAAATAATTTAGTTTAGTATGCTAATTATTTATTAGTAGTTGTTTAATCAGATTGAGTATATTCGTAAGTATCTTATTGAATGCACCCCATGTTAAGGGGAGTAATTTACTAGGATAGGTTAAATTGTAAAATTCGTTCACAGTGAAAAGGATACTATTCTTCATTCTATTATTATTGCCCATGGCCATCTTTGGCCAGGTAAGAAGTGAAAAGGACTATGCTGATATGTCCTTTCCCGATCTAAATAAAGCTATTGAAAATGAGCTAAAGGCGGCCAAGATATCGGCAGATAGAAATGACAAAACCAGCCAGGGGCGTTGTTTGGGGAATATTGGTAGTATTTATCTAAGTATTGCAAAGAAGGTTTCTGAAGCGCCTGTTCAAAACGAACAAACGGCACTAGATAAAAAAACGAATCTTATAAAGTCAATTGAATATTCTAATCGCTCGGTAGAAGTAAGTGAAGAGGCCGGCGATATTGAACAATTGAGGGTTACTTACAAAAACCTGAGTACAGCCCAAAAAATGAATGGAAATGTGAAGGGGGCGATGGCTAGTTATGCCAAAATGGTGAAGCTTAAAAAGACCATATTTAATAGCAAGGATGCCAACGACATTGAAAAGAAGCAAATAGAATATATACACGACAAGCGGGAAGACAGTATAAGGCAGAAACAACAACAGGCTGAGGAACACCTTAAGGAACAAGCCCGCATATTAGCCCAGCGCCAAAAACAATTGGATTCTGCAAAGCAAACACTAACTACTACCGAACAGGAGAAAAAATCGGTGAGTATGGAGCTCCAGAAGACCCAGACCGACTTATCACTTCAGAAATTAACGCTACAGGATAAGGAAAAAAAGTTGACAAGGGCTGAGGAAGAAGCTGCATTGCAAGCTGCTAGTGCCCAGCTGCAGGGTAGCAAATTGCAACTACAGCAGAGTGAACTGGAACTGCAAAAGAGCAAATTGGAACTACAGCAAAACCAATTGCAGAACAAAGACAGAGACTTAAAGCAACAACGTACTTATACTTTCATTGGTTTTGCAGGCATTCTATTACTAGCTTGTTTTTCATTTTTCATCATACGTGAGCGTAGAAAGGCCATACAACAGAAGCTGAGGGCTGAGCGTTCGGAGCAATTTAAGCAGCAATTCCTGGCCAATATGAGCCACGAAATCCGTACCCCAATGAATGCCATAAGTGGTATGACCGGATTATTGCTTGAAAAAGGCCCCAGGAACGACCAGGAAAATTACCTCAAGGCTATCAGTAAGTCGTCTGAAATATTGCTTCATGTAATCAATGATGTATTAGACCTGTCGAAAATTGAGGCTGGTAAACTGGAGTTGGAAGCGATAGATTTTTCGTTGACTGATGCAGTGCACCAGGTAAAGGAAACGCTGAGTTATAGGGCTGAAGATAAGGGGTTGCAGCTATTGACTTCTGTAGCATCAGACGTTCATGATGTGGTAGTGGGTGACCCATTCAGGTTGAACCAGATATTGATTAATCTGGGTGGTAATGCGCTTAAGTTTACTGAGAAGGGTGGGGTGCATATTGATATCACCAAGGAGAAGATTGAGGATAGCTCTATTTTTATAAAGTTTGCAATTACAGATACCGGTATAGGTATCCCTGCTAATAAAATCCATTCCCTCTTTGATAGTTTCTCGCAGGTTAGCAGTTCTGATACCCGCAAGTATGGCGGCACTGGATTGGGGCTATCTATAAGTAAGCAACTGGTGGAAATGCAAGGGGGCAAGATAGATGTAGAAAGCAAGGTGGGCAGTGGTACTACATTCTCATTTATTATTAAGTATCCAATAGGTTCGGCACAAAGATTACAACAGCGTATAGATACTGAGCAACATGTTGATGGGTCAATTCTTAATGGGCTTAGGTTCCTGATAGCAGATGATAATGAGTATAACCGCATGGTGGTGAATGAAACACTGCACTTGAAGGCTGATGTATTTACGGAGTTGGTGGAAGACGGCCAACAGGCAGTGGATATGATGGCAAGGCACGATTATGATGTGATACTCATGGATGTGCAGATGCCGGTAATGAGTGGACTAGAAGCCACTAAACACATTCGTGCCCATATGCAGGGTGCCAAGGGTAAAATACCTATTATAGCCTTAACAGCAAGTGTGATGAGGGCAGAAATAGATGCCTGTATCCACTCCGGTATGAATGCATATGTGCCTAAGCCATTTAAGCCCTGGCAATTGATAAATACCATTGTAGATGTAACCGGTAGGAACAGGAACCAAAAATATACGGCAACCAAGACTAATAAGCCAAAACCGGAAGCAGAGAAACCGAGGCCGGAAGTAGAGAAACCTAAACCTACTGCACCTGCACCAACAGCAGCCCCACCTACAAACACTACCCCTGGTGCTATTACCGACTTGGCCTACCTGCATAAATTTTGTGAGGGAGATGAAAAAAGGATGAAGAAATATGTGCGTGTTTACCTTCAGGCATTAGACCCGTTTTATGAAAAGATAAATGCAGCCTTGCAAACCAATGACTTTGTGGAAATAGCCTTGCATGTGCATTCCTTCAAGCCCAAATGGATGATGATGGGCATGAAACAAACTAATGATTTGGGGATACAGATTGATCATATGTGCAAGGAAAAGAATGAATTGGCCTTTGAGAAAATAAAAATATTATTAGAGGAAGTAAAAAAATCAGCTATAGAATTGGCAGACAAAGCTTAAATTTGTATGCCTTAGATCAATAGCAATTTTGAGACTTTAGCTTAAAAAAATGGATTATTATGAGCCGTAAAATGGTTAAAAAAGTTTTTATTGTTGATGATGATGAAATGATGTCAATGGCTCTTGAAGATTATTTGACAAGAAATACTTTGCATGAAATATTTTTGTTTACTACAGGTGAGGACTGCATCAAATCGCTAAGGAACCAACCCGATATTATAATACTTGATTACAATCTTAATTCTGTAAATAAGGACGCTGCCAACGGAATGGCTATTCTTGAAGCCATTAAAAAATTGAACAGGGATATACCGGTGATATTATTTTCGAGCCAGGATGCTTATAGCGTGGCCTTGCAGTCTATCAATCGTGGGGCTACTCAATATGTGATTAAAGATGAGAGTGCATTTGAGAAAATAGCCACCATCTGTAATTCATAACTAAACAATACTGTTTGCCCGCTAGTTAATCCTATCTGTTTTTCTAAACCCTAATGGTTGACGTTATTGTAGAAAAACAATATGCATTAGGTGAAACTGCCATTAACAAGTATGGTTTTTGGGGTACTTGCCTGGAAAAATCGGGTAGCCAATTGGTGGCCTCACCCCGGCCCTCTCCGAGGGAGAGGGTGTCACAACCTGATATTTCTGACAGTAATTTTCGTAGTTGTGGCGGTATTGGCCACGTCATTTTCAATGAACTTTTGTGAAACAAATTTGTTACTCCTAAGAAGTGACATTATTCCACCATGTATCAATAATATCACCCCTTCAGGGTTTTATCATAATTGCTAATATTTGTCTATAATAATATCAACCCTTCGGGTTTGCCTTTATTTCTGAGGAAGGTTAAAATACACTATATAATCTGATTTTTCAGTCCTTTATTGTGCCATCTAGAGGTGGTTTTATGTCTAAAATCTGTTAAATATAGGTTTTTGGGTAGTTTTAACCTCATAGTTTAGGGCGAAATTTCTACTTTTGAAATAACCGTGTATTTTTACGGCATCTATATGCAGCAGCAGATAAAAAACATCATCCAAAAGTCAATTGACGTAAAGCAAAATTTACTGGGAAACCCTGTTTTGGTAGCCGAAATCGAGAAGGTTACTGCGGTGATTATCACGGCGTTTAAGAACGGTAATAAGGTATTGTTTTGCGGTAATGGTGGTAGTGCTGCCGATGCCCAGCATCTTGCTGCCGAGTTCAGCGGACGATTCTACTTCGACCGTGACCCATTGCCAAGCGAGGCACTGCATTGCAACTCATCTTATCTTACTGCCGTAGCCAATGATTATGGTTATGATGTGGTGTATAGCCGTATTATAAAAGGTTCGGGTAAGGCAGGCGATGTATTGGTAGGCCTGAGCACATCGGGTAATTCTGTTAATATTATTAATGCTATTGAGCAGGCGAAGAAAATTGGCATGATTACTGTAGCACTTACAGGAGAGACCGGGGGAAAGATGAAGAATATTTGCGACCACATTATCAATGTGCCCAGCAATGATACCCCAAGGATACAGGAATCGCACATCACCGTAGGGCATATTATATGCGAACTGGTGGAAGCGGAATTGTTTAAAAAATAAAAGAATCATCTATTGACCCCTAATATGGATATTGATAAAAGCTGGACCTTGTTTCTGGACCGTGATGGAGTAATCAACATTGAATCTGTGGGTAGCTACATCACAAGCTGGGAAGAATTTATATTTCATGATGGTGCATTGCCTGCCCTTAAAAGGCTGAGTAATGTATTTGGTAATATTGTTGTGGTGTCTAACCAGCGTGGTGTGGGCAGGGGTATTATGACCCATGAATCACTGCGGGAGATACACAATAATATGAAGGCCATGGTGGAGCAGAACGGTGGGCGCATAGACAAGGTATATGCTGCTACCGCCGTGAAGGATGAAGACCGCAACCGCAAACCTAATACAGGTATGGGCCTCCAGGCCCAGGAAGATTTCCCTGAAATTGATTTTAAGCGCAGCATAATGATAGGCAATAGCCCCAGCGATATGGAATTTGGCAAGCGCTTATCTATGCATACCATCTTCCTTACTACCAAGCACGACCCTTACGAATTACCTAGTGATCTGGTAGATGAGCAATTCGCATCCCTTTACGATTGGGCTATGCAGGTAGTGCCAGCTGAGATGGTGGGGTAGGGTTTTGTCTTGAACTTTGATTTAGCTGATTTTCTGAAGGCTATGATTCGCTTTTTTTTTATATGTGCAGATTTGACAACTTTTGGAAAGTTGTCAAATCTTACTGTTTATTTTCCCCTAAATGCCAGTTTTCGTCTGAACCGCTGATTGAAGCAGATTTTTATGATTCCACTTGAACACAGACCGGTAGCCCCTCTGGGACAGATACCCTTTTCTAGGTAATTTAGCTACAAACCTGTAGTCCGCCGCGGCGGACAATAGCCCAATTCAGAAAATAAATTGGTTTGAGATTAGGGGCAATGGTTTCTCTGTAAGTCATCCTCGCCAATGTTGGTGTTTTCACCAACAATCCTTTCCTGTACCAAATTCACTATGCTCTTGCTGGATAATGCGTTAATAGCGACCCTCGATATGTGTTGTGAAAACCCAGAAAGGGTGAATTGATTTACATTAATGCACTTATGCCCTACGTTTTATGTACTGCATAATATCAATATTCCTAAAAGAGTAAAGTCATTGTCATATTCCAATCTTTGTGTCCTATAAATATTTTGATTGCTTGTGATTATATAAAAATGTTGTTACCTTTAGTTAGTAAACTTTAGTACTAAAACCTTTTTTTATGAAATTATACCCCCAAATTACCCCAATAATATTGGGATTGTTATGTAGTTACTCTATTACTTTTGGCCAGACACCGGCACAAGATAAGCTGAAGAGAGAGATGATAAGGCATGCGCTCGAGGAAAAAATGGGTGAACCTGGAAAGGAAAATGACAAATATGAACGTGGAAGCCGTGGCACCACAATTTATGATGAAAGGGTTTCGGCAAACCCTGTTAATGTAGGTGAACGAGAAATATCTGTATGTTACGATCCGGCAGATAGTAATCATATAGTGCTCAGCTATATGGAAAGTGATACATCAGGTTTCCGTTTTCCAATCTTTTATTCAAATGATGCCGGTAGCACATGGACCCGTAGCAACTTTGATACAAAGGTCATCAGGAATGTGGATTTTCCTGATAGGGGAGTGGAAGGGTTTGGTGATCCTGCATTTGCCTGGGATAAAAATGGTACAGTATATTTCGCATGGATTTACATAGAGTATCCTCTTGGCAGGCCACCGGCAGATTCAATCTATTGGACAACTAACTGGGCCTATTCCACTGATAATGGGCATACATGGTTGTTGAAACCTAATCATTTTATTGCCGAAGGACTTGTTCATACTAACAATACGGTGTATAACTATAAAGATGGTATGCTTGACAGGGAGTGGTTTGCAGTAGATAATAGTGGCGGGCCGCACCAGGGTAATTTATATAGCAGTTTCACCCTATACCCCAAAGATAACACAAACGCATTTACAGGAGTACGCACTAAGGTGGCAGGTGTAGATACATTTGGGCCAGTGGTAAAAGCGATTAATTCTAGTTCGAATTTTGCTAATGTGGAAGTAGACAAGAATGGAGTAGTACATGTAAGTGCGGTAAATTATACAACATTTAAAATAAATCATACGAAGAGCACAGATGCAGGCATTACCTTTTCTACACCTGTAGTAGTAGGCAATGCCGGTAATGTTAATCACTATTCAAATCATGTTGTGCACAGGCGCGAATCACCAGCAGTGAATATGGCCACAGATGGCATGGCAGGTAGTGGAGATCATGTGCATATAGTATGGAGTGATTTTCCGGCTGGCACTGTGAAATCATATTATGCCCATTCTGATGATGGGGGGATTACGTGGAGTCCACAACTCAACTTAAATACACTGATGGCAGGCAATATAACTTTGATGCCTACTGTTGCTGCAAATGGCAATAATGTGTCCATCTCTTTTACATCAGTGGATGGCAATGATAGTGCCAATTATTACCAGATCAACTCCACCGATAATGGTACTACTTTTTCATCGCCTACCAAGATTTCTTCCGCCTCCTGCAACTACCATGCGATAGGTGCAGCATCCGCCACTAGCCCGTTATCCTTTGGTGATTATAACCGTTCGGTACGTTCGCTTTGTAATGTCTATGCCACATGGGAAGACTGCAGGGATGGACAAAGCTCGAAGGTCTACTTTTCTAAAACAAATTATTGTACCGAGGGTGTGCGTGAAATAAACCGGATAAATGGTACGGCACAACTCCTTGAGATGTGCCCTAACCCAACATCAGATAAGGTGACCCTTAAAATACAATCAATAGCGCAAGAAATGTCCATCGCCATTATGGATATGACAGGGCATGAAGCAGTAAGAAAGACATTTCATCTCCAGGCCGGTACCAACGAGGAAACGGTGTCTGTTGCCGGACTGGCAAAAGGCGTGTATGTTTTGTCATTAAATGATGGAGAGGGTGTAATTGTTACAAGGACACTAGTGGTGAGGTAGGGCAATTGGGATTTTCAGTTAATGGATTTTTGCATCATCCTCCTTTTTCTGAAGAAATGCATGGCGGTATGCAGCATCAACCCTATGCCCCATACCGCCATGACAAATAGCAATAAGTGTTTCAATTCATCCTTTAGATATTCATAGTCCTCTCTATTAACCCCTAAGGCTGCATTGCTGATAAGAATAATGTAGGTAGTGAGATGATAACTGAAGCCTGACCAATTATTGCTTTTATCGCTGCGGATTAAAAATACAGCACTAATTACAATTAGGAAGAGATACGCTACTGCCAGCCAGATGGCTTTTCTGCCTGTGCCCTCAAAAAAATGTATGTTGACATATTTGAAAGCCAGGGTAAGAGCAACCAGGAGGAGTGCATATATTAGAAGATGTCTGTTGAGAAAGCCCATGAGATTCAGAGTTAAAGATAGGGAGTTACGGCCAATTTCTTAATGAGGTTGAGTCAGCGGAAATGATAGTTGATTGGGCATGGGTATTCAGTATAAACACGCCGGTTACGCAAATTTTTCCTTTTAGAATATTTATTTTTACCTTTAAATGTAAACTTTAGAACTAAAACCTTTTTTTATGAGATTATACCCCCAAATTGCCCCAATAATATTGGGATTGTTATTTAGTTACTCCTCTTCTTTTGGCCAGACACTTACGGACAAGGAGCTGAAAAAAGAAATGATCAGGCATGCCCTGGAAGAAAAAATGGGCGATTCTATAAAAGAAAATGAAAAATATGAACTAGGGAGCCGTGCTACAATCATATCTGATGAAAGGGTATCTACTAATCCTACTTACATACAGGAAAGGGAAATATCAGTTAGTTACGATCCGGCAGATAGTAATCATATTGTGCTTAGCTTTATGCAGACTGATTCCTTTGGTAATCATTTTCCTATCTATTATTCAAACAATGCCGGCAACACCTGGACACTTAGTAACTTCGATACAAGGAACATCCGAAATCTTGATTTTCCCAATAGACGAGAGAATGGGTTTGGCGATCCTATTTTTGCCTGGGACAAAAACGGAACTGTTTATTTCAGTTGGATATACATGGAAAGTTCAACAGTGAACCTTAATGATTCTCTATATTGGACCCTCAACTGGGCCTATTCAAATGATAATGGGCATACATGGTTGGTGAAACCTAATCATTTTATTGGCCAGGGAGCTGTACACGCCGCCACCTTTACAGTTTATAAAGACAAAGATGGTATGTTAGACAGGGATTGGTTTGCAGTAGATAACGGTAGCGGGCCACACCAGGGTAATTTATATTGCAGTTTTACTTGCTTTCCCCCTGATGGTAGCAATACATTTATTGGAGTACGTACCAAGATGGCAGGGGTAGATACTTTTGGGCCGGTGATAAAGGCAATTAACACCAATTCTCTTATGGCCAATGTGGAAACTGACAAGAATGGGGTAGTACATATTAGTGCTGCAGATTTGTCGGCCTTGAAAATAAAATATACCAGAAGTACGGATGGTGGTGCTTCATTTTCTACACCGATTATTGTAGGGAATGTGCCATTCATCAATCATACAAGTATTGTAGTGCGCAATCGCGAAAGGGCGGCAGTGAACATAGCCACAGATGGGGTTGCAGGTACCGGAGATAATGTGCATATTGTGTGGAGTGATTATCCATCTGGTACTGTAAATTCATATTACATCCGCTCCTCCGATGGTGGCATTACCTGGAGTACACCATCACTATTAAATTCTCAGATATCGGGTTACAAAACATTAATGCCAACTGTTGCCGCAAATAGTAATAATGTTGCCATCTCATTTACCGCCATTGATGCCAATGATAGTGCCAATTATTACGAGATTAATTCTACCGATAATGGCGCTACTTTTTCACCGCCAATCAGGTTATCTTCAGCTTCCTGCAACTACCATGCAATAGGTGCGGCCTCTTCCACTAGCCCTTTATCCTTTGGTGACTATAACCGTTCGGTACGTTCGCTATGTAATGTCAATACCACATGGGAAGACTGCAGGGATGGACATAGCTCGAAGGTCTACTTTGCTAAAACAAATTATTGTACCGAGGGTGTGCGTGAATTATCACGTGTAAATGGGGCAGCCCAGCTCCTTGATATGTTCCCTAATCCTACATCTGATAAGGTGACCATAAAAATACAATCAGTGGCACAAGATATCAGCATATCTATAACTGATATGGCAGGGCATTTAGCCTTAAGTAAGGTATATCATCTTCATTCTGGTACCAACGAAGAAACCATGGCTATTACAGGTCTGGCAAAAGGAATCTATTTATTGTCATTAAATGATGAGGAGGGGATTATTGCCTCAAGGACACTAGTGGTGAGGTAGTTAACCACCAGCCTAATGATTAAAAAACATGCAACCGTTGTAGTTTAGGAATCCAGGTGTGTAGTATGGAAAAGAAAAATTTTATCTCACCTTTCTTCCCTTCCACTTGTAGCCCCCAATCAATCCCAAAAAACCGGCAGAAATAATATAGGCGATAT
>CANGSR010000024.1 GCA_947456055.1 Chitinophagaceae bacterium | reverse complement strand
GGTAAGGAGTGCTTTTCTCAAATCATCTAGTTGGTCAGGGGCAAGCGTTTCCATCACTTCTACCTCACCAAGGTCTACCAGCACAAAGTGTAGTCCGAGTTTTTTCAACTCGTCCTTAACCACCATTTTGCAGCGGGCACTCACCATATATTTGATAAATAATTTCAAATAAAATCAGTTTTGAATATTACCCCAAAGATGGCAAGAATATTGCAGGTTTGCTTTACAAAATTTACAAGAAAGTTACATAATTAACAGATTTAATTTATTTAGGGGCGTAAAAGTGATTTTTTATAACAAAGCACAATCTACCCTCCAAATAACCCAAAAGCCGCAACGGTCATTTTCAAAATGCCTAAAATAAAAAATGGCCACCGAAGCAGCCATTTTCTAATCATTTTATAAAATTTAAATAATCTACTAAAGGTGAATTGCTTCGCCAAGAGCTGCTTCCACAGCATCTTTCACAGCCTCACTAATGGTTGGGTGAGGGTGAACACTATTCAACACTTCTTCCCATGTAGTTTCCAACTTACGGGCTACTACAGTTTCAGCAATAGTCTCAGTTACGTTATATCCTATTGAGTGGGTACCTAGCCATTCGCCATATTTTGCATCAAAGATTACTTTCACAAAACCCTCGGTAGCACCAGCACCAACTGCCTTACCTGATGCTGAAAGTGGGAATTTACCTACTTTTATTTCATAACCTGCGTCACGTGCCTGCTTTTCAGTCATACCCACGCTCGCAATTTCAGGTGAGCAATAAGTACAGCCTGGGATATTGCCATAATCCATTGGTTCAGGCATATGCTTATACTTACCTTCCTTAAAGGCAATAGCTTCAACACATATCACTGCTCCTTTTGAAGCAACATGCGCCAATGCCTGTCCTGGAGTAATATCACCTATAGCGTAAACGCCGTCTACACTGGTTTTATAATATTTATCTACAGCTACCTTACCTTTCTCTGTCTTAATATTCAATGCTTCAAGACCAATGCCCTCAATATTTGGAGCAATACCTACTGCGCTTAGCAATACATCAGCTTCCAATATGATTTCACCAGTTGCTGTTTTCACACTAGCTTTTACACCTTCACCAGATGCATCCACCTTTTCAACCGATGAATTGGTCATTACGGTAATACCCTTCTTTCTGAAAGACCTTTCCAATTCCTTAGAAACATCCTCATCTTCTACAGGCACTATACGTGGCATAAATTCCACCACAGTAACTTTTGCACCTATGCTATTATAGAAATAAGCAAACTCAACACCTATAGCACCAGAACCTACTACTATTATACTACGTGGCTGTTGTGGTAATGACATAGCCTCACGGTAGCCTATCACCTTTTTCCCATCCTGTGGTAAGTTTGGCAATTGGCGGCTTCGAGCACCTGTAGCCAATATAATATGACGTGCCTGATGAACAGTAACACTACCATCAGCTGCAGTAACCTCTACATCTTTACCAGATGTAAGCTTACCCATGCCCATGATAACGTCAATCTTGTTCTTCTTCATCAAGAACTGAACGCCCTTACTCATTTTATCGGCAGCACCACGGCTACGCTTGATTACAGCACCGAAATCAACTTTAAAATCAGAAGCAACGATACCATAATCGGCAGCATGTGTAAAGTTTTCGAACACACTTGCAGATTTTAGTAATGCCTTTGTAGGGATACAACCCCAGTTAAGGCAGATGCCGCCAAGGCTCTCCTTTTCTACTACTGCTACCTTGAATCCCAATTGTGCTGCACGTATTGCAGCTACATATCCACCGGGTCCGCTTCCTATTACGATAATATCGTATGCCATATCTGGTAAATACTTTTTAAGTTATGAAAGGGCAAAGGTAATAAAAAAGTAGACAGGTATTAATTTACGCCTTGGCTACATTCTAAATTTAGCTCAAAACAATAATATACCCAATGCCTCCATTTCAATGCCTATAAAAAATCTACAGACCTGCATTCTTCCCAAAACTATTAATCTTGTAGTCGAACGACAATATAAAATACCGTTGTTGGGTATTTCTACGTATCTCCTGTATATAGGTATCTGTAACCACCTGTTGCACATTCTCATTATTATTTAATAAATCATAACACCCTAACTTTATCTCTCCCATCTTATTTTTAAATAGCTTCCTACCTATGCTAACATTCCATAACACACTATTTTGACTATAACCAAACGATAAGCCCTGGTTCAACTGGCAGACAATTGACGACTTAACAAAATAATTAGTTCTAAATATCAGGCTAAGGGACGACTTGATTACTTCATTAAAATAGCTTGAATTCATGGTAGTATTAATTGAATTCCGGTTCGTTCGCAAATTTGTATTTGACGACAATTGAAAGTCTGCATTCTGATTGATATTACTAGAAAATGACAAACCCAATCCCCCTGAATTAATTTCCTGGTTATTTATGATAGAGTTAATTAATGTAGGCTGCTGGAAAGTACTTAAGTATAGCGTGATACTAGTATTGGTTTTGATGGGCGTGATATAAAAGCTATAAAATACATTGGCATTAACAGTCTTATACCCATCCAAATTTTCAAAAAGAATTACCTGCGTTCCTTTTAGTAGATTTAAGCCCTTAAATACCGTATCACCGGCTATCAGTATGGAATTATTAGAAATATAATTAACCCCATAACTACCATTTAGATTTACCGAAAAGCTGTTATTCGTCTTCAAACTAAGACTATTATAATGCAAGGATAATGTTTGCATTATAGTTGGTCTAAGGTCATGGTTACCTATTACTAGATGCAGGGGATCGCTATTATTTACAACGCTTTGCAACTGGGTAAACCCAGGTACCTGGGTATAGGTACTATAAGAAAGTTGCATTATTTGTACATTCGAAAACTTATATTTCAATGATGCTATTGGCAATAAATTAGTGTAGGTTTTTGATTGATAATTCTGTACCGGGAAAACCTCAGTATTATTTAAAACTGTATTTTGGAAATTCACGCCAACTACAAAGTCATACTTTTCTCTTACGGCCTGGTAACTTAATCCCCCCTTCTGATTGACCCGCTGGCTATTAAAATTACTGGATAATGAAGAATCAACCCATGAATATACTTTCAGTACACTATCAAAATTATTTACATTTTTTATCGAATTTGTTTCATTACTCATAATGGCATATTCTAATTTTATTACACCAACCTTCCCCAATGGTTGTGTATAGGTGACATTGCCATTAATATTCAGCGTACTGGCATTTTCCTTTGTTTGTTGATTGATAGTGTTATCTGGTATGGGGTTATTAAAATAGATATTCTGGGCTATTAATACCCCTTGACCTACATTCCCATCATACCCCACATCCATACCAGCGGATAGCGTTCTTCTCGGTTTATGGAATTTATGCTTAAATATCAAGTTGTTATAAATATGGAAATTATTCTGGTCCTGGTTGTTCGCATTTGTAGTGGTAATTACAGGCACCATTCCATTGCTCGTATTGCCCACCCTTCCTAAATAACTATTGGCCGCCTGAAACTGGCAATTGGGCTGCCATGAAATACTATTCATTGAATCCAGACTATAATTCAGTTGCAAATTCAGGTTATGGCTATTGCCTTTATTTTGATTAGGGTTTGATTCTATATAGATATTCCCAGAGTCAGCACTCTGTATATAAGACCTTCGGGAATCGTTTTGTAGTTTTTTATTGAAATTATTAAAATTATAACTTATATCATAATCCAACTTTGGCCCTGGCTTGTTAGAAAAATCAAAACCTAAAATATTCGACTGTCCCTGGCCGTATGCCGTATTATCAGCATCAGCCGACTCAAGATTTTGGTTATTTATATTCTCAGATCTTAAATTGCCAGTAAACCGTTTAGATTCTGAAAATGCACTCATTACAGTGCCTCCCGAGTACTTTTTTAATCCATTATAATCTTCACCCCCACCGCCTTCTATACTTCCGAAATAGCCAATCCTGTGTTCTGGTTTTGTAATAATGTTTATGGTATTGGTGGTCCCATCCTCATTAAATCCCGAAAATTTGTCCTTCTCACTCATTTCACTATAAACCTGCACCTTATCAATTATATACGCAGGCAAACTACTTAAAGCATTATATGGGTCATAACCAAAAAAAGGTATCCCATCCACCAATATTTTCACTACATTCTCCCCCCTACTACTTAGGGTTTTCCCATTAATTTGAATGGCAGGCATTTTTCTTATTAAATCAAGCCCACTTGCATCCGGATTTACCTTAAATGCCCGGCTATTAAACTCTATTGTATCTCCTTTTTGATTTATGGCCTTCAACTTACCAGCTACAACAATTTCATTTAAAACATGGCTTGATGGTTTTAAAACAATCCGCCCCAAATCCCTGTTTGGATTCGCAATATCTAAAGTGTCTGTTCTAGGTTCAAAAGAAAGGTGCTTAATATCTAGCTGGTACTTCCCGGCAATTTTTACAGTTAATACAAACTTCCCATCCTTTTCCGTTTCATACTCCCCTACCAATTGTGAATTATTACGTAGCACCACACTTACATATCTAAGTGGTCTTTTCTTGTTATCGGTTATTAACCCTGATACAGTATACACCTGGGCCCCAGAACATAGAGAGACAAACATTAAGACTAGTAATAAACGAAAACTCATTGTATTCAATAGTGGTAGCTTTATTATTGAGAATTACCGTGGTAATCTTTCTGGATAATAAAAGTAACAAATTATTCAAAATTAAAGGCCGGCAATATTGCCAGCCTTTAACAAAAAACACATTAAAATACCACTAATGGAAATTCACATTCACAGCACCTCCTGCTCCTGGTATCCAGGTGGCAAAACGACCTGGCAGGCATGGAATGGGTTGATTTAGCACCCAACCACATAAAGGTTTTCCAACTGTACCTGTACATAATAATATTCCACCAGGACCCAAAACCTCATAATATATACCATCATAGGTAAAGGGAAAAACTACACCAGGAGTCCATACAAACGGAGCAGAAGTTGGTGTTGGCATCAACCATGATGCCCCAAATGGAAGAGGTATAAGCGCGGATAAAGAAGAATTGCATGCCGTACCAAAATTTTGTCCTTTAACTTTGATTTGCAAGGCGCTTCCTGGAATGTTGTTGACAACACCGAATGCTTGTCCGTAACTATTTGCACTTGCAATAAAAATCATTGCGATTAAAATAATATTTTTCATGTTTTGTTTTTTATTTAAATAATTATAATTAATAAAATTATCAACAGAGAATCTATTATCGGAAATAGATTCCCATATTGAGAGATTTCATTTGAATTTTCGTTAATATCCTAGTTGAAATTAACTGTTACATTTGCACCTGCCATTATCCAGGTTGCAGTACGTCCTGGCAGGCAAGGTATAGCCATTGCTAAAGGCCAACCACAAGCTGGCTTACCCACCGTACCCGAACAAATTACACCACCGGCTCCAACAACCTCCCAGTAAATTGCATCATAAGTAAAAGCCCCTCCTCCTAATGGTGGAACCCAAACAAGAGGTGCAGTAGCAGGGGTGGCGAAGTTCCATGTCATAAGACCTGTGGTAGGAATAAAATTTGCTATCTTAGTATTACATGCACCAGGTAAATTATGGCCTTTCATCCTGAATTGGATACTAACGCCAGGAATATTATTATTTACCTGCAATGTCTGGGCATAGCCCTGGGCACATGCAACTAAAAGCATGGCGATAAAGAGAATTTTTTTCATGTTTTTTGCTTTGTTTAAAAATTGATGATTAAAAATATAAATTATTGATTCTTACTTCCGGGAGGCTGACTCCCAAATTGTCGGCTGATTATTCGTTTTTGTTTTCCTGAATAGCATTAATGGTGTTTTAAAGATGAACAATGAAAAGGTAATACAACTATGTAAAACCCTCGATATCATACTAAAGTTATAACTTTTTTAATAAAAACAATCACTAGACAATATTTTTTTTATAATTTTTTATTTATTACTTTCGATTTTTATTAATTTTTAACTTACATTAATATATTATTGCGACGTAAAATAGACCTATGCAATCGATTTGAATCTGGTAATAACCAACAAAATCTAACTCAACAGGATACGGGGTACTATATTTTTAATCAACGGCAATAAATACTTTAGATATAAAACATAAATAAAAGGTCAATTTGCTCATTTCAACCATTTCAGCAACCCTTCTTAATCAAATTAGGCTATTTGCCAATTCCTTAACATCCTTTTAGCCTATTTCTATTACCTTTGCACCTCAAAATAAAACAGGTTCTTTTACCTATATATGATTAGCCGAAGAAATATCCGGGTAAAGGTGATGCAAACGCTTTATACTCTTTCAACTCTTGAAAATGGAGCACAGGGAAACAAGCAAGCCGCCACAAGGATACTAAACGACAAACTGGAACAGGTTCTTGACATTTTTACAGTGGCGGTTTTGTATACCGTTCGTATTGCCAAGTACTCCGAAACCGATGCCAGCCACAGGTCTTCTAAATACATTCGTAGTGTTGAGGACATGAATGTGGATACTACGATTGCTATGAATACCTTCATTAGCAAAATTGCCAACAACGTTTCTTTTAATGATAAGGTTAAAAAGGACAAACTTGAACGTTTTGTAGACGAAGATTGGGTAAAGAAAATCTTTTTGCAATTATCTAAATCAGAACCCTACCTTACCTATATCAACGAAAAGACCCATACCCCAGCCCAGGATAAAGAAATAATACAATACCTCTGGGAAAAGCAGGTTTTGGAAAGTGAAGGTATGGTCAGCTATTTCATGGATGAACTACCGGGATGGGAAGATGATAGTGAACTCATCATCATGCTGATGCAGAATTTCTTCAAAAACAATGGCAAGGTTAATTTCATAAACTTACTGGCAGGCGAAAAGAGAGATTATGCCCATGACCTCCTAATGTCGGTAATTGATAAGGAAACATATTGCATGGAATTAATTGAACCCCGCCTTAATAATTGGGATAAGGAAAGGGTTGCCATGATCGACCTTCTGCTGTTAAGAATGGGAGTATGCGAATTAATGTACTTCCCTACTATCCCTACCAAGGTTACTATAAATGAATACATTGATATTGCCAAGCAATACAGCACTCCACAAAGTGGCCAGTTTGTAAATGGGGTATTAGATAATATTCTTAAAGCCCTTACTGCTGAAGAAAAGATAAGGAAAATGGATAGATAGGTTATAAAGTAGAAAGACAAAACTAGAAAGTAGAAAGACGTATGCGGGAATTGAGATTGCAAGTAAATGTTTTGAGTAATAGATTTTTCAGAAACGAAAATTAATCATTAACAATCAACCATTAATCATTAAACATTGATTTTATGAAACGCTACCTAATATTTGCTTTGTGTTTTTTTAGTGCGTGTAAAGATAATACCAAGACCGAAACACCTTCCAATCAATTACCAACATCTATTGTAAATAATCCACATACAGCAAATGGGGTTGATACTGTTGCAGCTGCAATGAAACCCACAATGGATTTCAAAGATACTGTACACGATTTTGGTAATATCCACCCAGATGAAGTAGTTACACACGAATTCTCATTTACAAACAATGGCAAAACACCCTTATTAATTACATCGGCTTCAGGCTCATGTGGTTGCACTGTGCCAGAATATCCTAAGGAAGCTGTTGCTCCAGGTAAGGGAGGCATTATTAAAGTTACCTTTAACTCTGCAGGCAAAAAAGACCACCAGGAAAAATCAGTTACTATACATACCAATACCCTGCGAAATATAGAAATGCTATTTATTAAGGCAAATGTTCTGGATAAATAAACGACAAAACATAATATTTTCTCAACATAACAATCAATTCAAAATGCAATTAAGCTTAGGAACAATTCTTTTACAAGCGCCTGGCGCAGGCCCTATGGGTGGCGGTTTAGGACCTATTTTTTTAATGGTGGGTATGTTTGTGGTAATGTATTTCTTCATGATACGCCCACAAGCTAAAAAAGCTAAAGAACAAAAATCATTTGCCGACAGCCTGAATTCAGGTGAGCAAATTGTAACCACAGCCGGTATTCATGGCCGCATCAACCGTGCTAATGAAGATGGTACTTTACAGCTCGAAATTAGCCGTGGTACATTTATGACCATCGAGCGTTCTGCAGTTTCTATGGAAATGACTGTTGCTTTCCGTAAAAAAACTGATGGCACATCTGCTGCCGTTAGCACTTCTAGCACAAAATAATTTTATTACCTATGCTAAGGTTAGGTATTACTGGCGGTATAGGTTCAGGTAAATCAGTGGTATGCCAGGTGTTCCAAACACTTGGCATACCTGTATTTAATGCCGATGATGCTGCTAAATGGCTAATGGAAAATGATTCCGAATTGGTAGCTAGCATTAAAAAACTATTAGGTGACGATGTTTATAATAGTGGCCACCTAAATAGAACTAGAATCTCATCTCTTGTTTTTGCCGACAAAAACAAACTAGAACAGCTAAATCAAATAGTACATCCAGCCACCAGGCTCTACGCCAAAAAATGGTTTGAGTCTCAAACTTCCCTTTATACCATAAAAGAAGCAGCCCTGTTTTTTGAAAGCGGAACTGATAAAGATGTAGATGTAATGCTTGGCGTTTACGCACCCCTGGAATTACGTATCAGCCGCACCATGAAGAGAAGTTCATTAACCAGGGAGCAGGTATTGGCAATTATTTCAAAACAAATGGATGAAACCGAAAAAATGAAACTATGCCAATATGTAATAACTAACGATGATCAAAACCCATTAATCCCCCAGGTGCTACAAATCCACCAGGAAATAACTGCAAAATTGAAGAATTAATTCTTAATTGTTTTTTGGATATCAACCAGATGGTCATTTATAAAGAATAGACTTTGTCCGTCATCATACTGCCATTCTTCCCGCTTATCGCCAGTGCCATGTTGTAGTTCTCCTTTTATTGCATAGGGTTCGCCTATAGATAGTTTGCACATTTCTTTGGTCATACCTATTGATATACCACCTGTCAGCAATTTCTTAAATATTGGTTCACCAAATTTCTTTTTGTAGGCTTCGGCATCACGCAGGTTATAATATTTGGTTCCAAAAGGAATAGTCATTTGCTGGCCTATCACATCCTGCATTACCATCATAATATTCCTGCCATTTTTGGGTATTACCATATCTATACATTTCCACATCTGCCCGGTAATAAAGGCCACGGTCCTATTGGTTTTATAATCAGTTTTAGTTGCATAGGTTTTAATACTGTTATCAGTAAACATCATATCCCTACCCCTGAATATCTTCTTTTGCTTCTCATAAAAGCCAACAACAATAAATGGGAATGAAAACTGGTTATTGCTATTATATTCAAAATACATTATTGCAGAACTATCTTTTTCCTTCAGCTTCAGGAAGCATTTTCCATTATCAAATAACTCATTATTCGGTGCTTCGGGATGCTTTACTACATCCAAAACCTGAAAATACTTACCGGCAACCTCGTGGTAAAAGGTATAATACTGCGTATTGGGATGGTAAACATTATCCTCCTTCGAATCGGCTGAATTGTAAAACCCTGAATAACCAAATTCCCGCTCGGTTTCAGGTTTTTCTATAAGATATATCTCCTGTCCTACATATTTACGTACATCGCCGGCAAGAAAATTGGCAGAACTATCATAAACCCCATTTTTAGCATCGGGTAAAGGTGAGGCGAACGAAATGCAACAACTGGCAAAACATATTATAGCCAATAATGAAACAGACAATCTGTTTATACTCCTGCTCATAAATGAAACCAATATTATATAAAATAATTTTACAAAAATACTAAAAATCGGTGTACATACATACCTTATTCTAAATCATAAGTAGTTGTGCCACCTGACTATAAACCAAATATTAAAATTCGAAATTAACACTAACAAATATCCCAAAATACCTCGACTTAGCCTCACTAGAAATTGGTTTAGGAGTTACCCTCCAATCAAAATCTATTCTGAATAACTCCAGGATATTCGAAACCCCGGTTCCTATTTCCAGGTAGGGATCGCCATCCAAGGTACGGAAAGGAAATCCTTTATTCAAGTTAAGTCTTTGATTTTCAGGAGAGAGTGAGCCTATTACCCCTTTGGCAGTCCAAAACTGGCGGAATTTCAATTTCTTTAGAGCTGGTATCCTGTTAAAAATCCCCCCACCCAAATCATGTTCAAAATTAAATCCTACATATTCGTCACTAATAAATTCATAGCTGTTCATCATTTGGAAGGCATACTTATTGTAATAATAGTACTCATTTCCCCTATGTATCTCAAGCAATGGATAGGGCAAAGTTCCAAAATACTTACCTGCAAATATGTTGTAAGAAATGTGTCCAAAAGGAGGAACATTAATTTTTTCCGATATCCCTAATCTGGCTTTTTCATATTCATAACCACTGTTTAATACATCTTTAAGACCTTTGGATAATTCTAAATTAAAAACCGGATACTTACTACCCAATCTAAGACGCTTATATTTACCTTCTATAAATTTCTCTTTATATGCGTAACGCAATAATACCCCTACCTCACTATTTACAATATGGTCACTCCCTCTATCAAATCTATCAAAGAAAATATCCTTATAGGGTAGCGGTGCATCAGGCGTATAATCACTGTGTTGTAGTATTAGTTTATGACTAAAACCACTGTGGTACTCCTTATTAATTTCTAATTTCTCATCATTAGAGAAAGCTAATTTCCATGGTATACCTGGCTTACGGAATAGGTTACTAAAGATATTATCATTCGACAGGTAATCAGGGTGGTTAATAGATGAACTTAAGTCATGAACGTATGAACCAAAAATATGAATACGTGGTTCCCTTTTCAATATCCATAAACCAGTAAAACCATATTTCCAACGTTCATCCTTAGTACCATAAGCCACATACCCGGTAAAGTGTGCATTCTTTAATGTTCTTGGTGTTCCTGCTGAAAACCTGAACCTGTTGCCCTCAATAGGGTTCATACTGTAAACATAAAAATATGGGCCTAGTTCTATTGGTCCAAAATCCTTTACTCCCGATGCAAGGAAAGTAATTGTGTTTTTGTAAATCCGGGTAATAGGCATTGCATTTATGGTATCTACCATTTTATGTATGGCCAATTCATTTTTTGAAAGGCTATCAGGCCTGTTTGTCAACCACCAATCATCTGATTTCCTCCGTGATGAATCTGATTTCACAACCTCGGTCTTAAACTGCGGATCTGCCAATATTCGGGTCACTGAAGTATCGTTAATCTTTATATTGTGATAAGTAGTTGTTTTCCGACCTATCATTCCCGGTATCTTTTTTGAATTATACAAGGTGAAATTGGCTATAAATTTATCCTTGATGCAAAACCACATAGTATCCACCGGCGCAAATTCCTGGTACAGACTCACCTTATCCACCCAGTTAAGGTTTGCTGCCTTTGGAACATCCATACTCATTCTTTGTATTGCAAAAGCTGTATCAACTATCCAAAAGTCACCTACAAAACAATTCTCCCCCGAACGCTTTGGCCTGTACGACAACCTGATTATTCTATGTCCATAAGCCTTATGAGTATCTACAATCTTATATTTGTAATAAAACAACCCATCATTGCTAATAGGGCTCACAAATTTCTTATCAAATACGTTGATGAAGTTGGAATAAATATTCACATTCTGGTACATAGACCCCAGGTACTTATCCACATTCTCATTATTCACTCCTTTCACCATTGTGGCCTTTATGAACTCACGCTGCTTTTTGGGGGAGGATTGATAATAATAATCAGAAAGAGCTTCAGTAAGATAAAGTGGCAGGAAAGGCTTTGTATCTGAAACTGTATCTAAATTATCGAAAATGAAACCATAGCTTTTCAGCATAGGTATTTTTGAGAATTGTTCCTTGGTCATCCTTTGCAGGTCGGCCTCCATGCGGTTATAGGCTTCATAACTATAGTTATCAATCCTATCAGGGTTATTATTGGGCTTATTTTTAATAACCTGTTTCATTAGAGTAATTGCAGGGTCTTCGCCTGCATGAAACACCACCTCATCCATTACCACATTCGACCTTTCAAGTTCTATGATAAAGTTATAGTCATGCCTTTCTTTTTTCAATATTTTATTAATTCCCTTATACCCCAAGGCCTCTATACGTAGTGTGTCTTTTGGCAATTTAGGTACATCTATTACAAAATTACCATCAAGGTCGGCTGCAACTCCACTTGGTGTATGGGGGAAAAAAACTGTAGCATAGGGTATACCCTCCCCCGTCCCTGCATCTTCTACCTTCCCATTAATTACATAATTGCTATGAAATTTTATTCCCGGTGCCTTTGCAGGTATAGTATCAGGCTTCGCAATTTTTTTTACCGGACTGTCTAAAACTAATGTAGGAAGACTGTCAGGCATGGTAAAATGAGGCAAACTATCGGTAACCTGGGCTACCAATACCCTGCTTATTAGCAAGAAACAAAAAAGTAAAAGGGGTTTCAGAATCTTCATAATCACAAGCAAATCAATACACTGGCAATTTAGGAAATTGCCCCAACTAAAAAAATAAAATATTCATTTCATTGTCATTTCTCCTGCTCAATAGTATCTTTTGCAATAAACTTAGCCAGATACTTACTGTTTGTAAGTAATATATAACCTATAAGGAGCTTTGCACCCGCAAAGACAATATTGATAGTGGTATCATCAGGCTTATCACTAAAATAATGCAGAGCTGCTTTTTGATAAACAATAGCTAGTTGCCTGCACAAACTGGGAATGGTTTCTATAAAGAAAAATATCCCTACCGAAATGATGGCAATCCTAATCATCATCCCCTTGTCCATATTCATACTGAATTGTTCCTCATAAAAACCATGGTCAAGTTTCAACCTATCAATGAATATTTGAGGCTTAAACACAAATACCCAAAACAACAATATATATAGTACGAATGAAAATAATGAAACTAGCAAATACTGCAAACCAGATGAACTAACCTCTGATGCTAATGTATAAATAGATGCACCTAATCCAATACCTGACTCGAAAATATTACTGATCTGGAATAATCCCATTATTTTAATCAGGATAACAAACAGGCTTCTTGGGGTCATAAAATTAGTTTTATTCGAATTCGTATTTAGTAAGAATAAAGGCTTATATCTTTAAACTTATGAGTCCTTACCATTATTGTTTACGAATATACAAAATTTCATAAATAAATAACTTACTAACCCAGCATCTCCAAAAATCTCCCCAACCCTTTCATCTTATTTTCGTCCAAATGGAATTTAATATTTTCGGTGTAATAGGTATGCAGGTCGTAATACGGGAATGGGTTTGCAGCAATAATTTCATCAAGATGGTTCAGGCCTACCTTATTTGCAGCATTAAACCGCTCACGAAAATCTGCCGGAAGCTCCTTATTGGCTATCCATGCAGCAAATATAAAATCAAGACCTGTATGCGCCTTCCAGGCAGCCGATAGGTCGTAAACGTATTCGAAATTGCTTAACTGTTTCAATGCACGGTCACCTATTATTACACCTGCATTTACTCCATTTATGTAATCAATAAAATTTTCGCTGGCAGGCTTTAATTCCACATCCACCTTCCAATAATGCTTTAGCATCAGTCTTGCCAATTGCACCGAGGTCCGGCTCTGGTAATCTAGATAAACCGTTTTAACCTGCTCTATAGGCACCTGGCTAAAAATAGCTACCGACACCACATTGCCTTCAGTAGCTATACCATAATCGCTCACAATCCTTGCGCCTGGTATCCCTGGCATTGCAGCCACAGGCATCAGGGCCATATCAATACTACCCTCCTGCAGGCTTTTGGCCAGTTGTGCCGGGTAATCTAAAATAAGGTCTATTTCATTGAATACATCGCTACGCTCAATACCATACAATAAAGGTTTAGTATTCAGGTAGCTCACAGCAGCCACTTTAATTTTCGAAGCCAAGTCTTAAGATTTAGAACAAAGATAAGCCCATGCCCCTGTATTATTTTAGGCTCACGTTACTAAAATAAGATAATGCCATAAGTAGGTATAATAG
This sequence comes from Chitinophagaceae bacterium, assembly GCA_947456055.1. Taxonomy (GTDB): domain Bacteria; phylum Bacteroidota; class Bacteroidia; order Chitinophagales; family Chitinophagaceae; genus Nemorincola. The sequence continues at coordinate 10,479 of CANGSR010000024.1, read as the reverse complement.
CTATATATCTTTCCCTGCCATAACCATCAATAGTTAAAACAATCCCAATTAGTCAAGGATAAAATACACAATCGCAATATGTCCAATTCCTCTACGTTATCCTCCTGACATTAATAAGCCAAACCCGATATTGACAACCCGTGTAAAACTCAAAACCAATATTCAAACGATTAAAAGTATATTTGACAAAATTGTTTCCCTAAGCCATGGGGCTATTATGAGAAAAAGAGTTCTGTTACTGATACCGTTATTATTATTTTCATTTTTTGCACTTACCTCTCGTGCACAGGACACTATTCTTAAATCACCAACCCTTGCGCAGGACACTATCCCTAAACCGCCCCCTCCGCCCATATCAAGACCCAAAAAAGGCAAGCCAAAACCCGCTTTCCCCGAATATAAAAAATATTGGAACCGCCCTGTCAAAATAAACCCTTATAAGGTTGACTCACTGGTTAACCCCATACCCATGGGGCGCATACTATTCCATGATAAAATAGACAAAGAGCAACGCAATGCCGACCTTGCCGATGGTGCTTATGATACACTAATAGGCCCTCCGGAGGACAGTTTTAAAACCGTAGTATTTACCCGTACCCTTATTTATGATGTAGATAATATCCAGATACAGATTGAAAATATGCCGGCCAAAGGCAGGGATGCGTTTGCCGAAAATCAGCAAAAAATAAGGTACCTCAGGGCAGTATGGGAGATGTTGCGTAGTTATAATACCGACCCCCACCCCGATACCGAATACTATAAGGGCCTGGTTGATAACCTGGATAGCATGATGGTATCCATTAATGAATACCGTCTCGATGCCTTTGTTGATTCTAATGTCAATATTTTCACACTCAATAATTGCAAGGAACTTTTTGATAACCCATCTAAGGCCAGATCGGCAATATATGGCCGTATGGGTGAGTTAGACCCGATAATGATGGTAAAAAGGCTGGGTGAATTTTCAAAAGACACAGTGGCCCAAAATGTAATTGCTGCTGCCGCAAAACTTGATCCTAATCTCATTTTCAGCTATGCAATGTCTACCAATTTCCAATTAAAAAATGCGGTATTGCGTACAAAAGATACCCTGGTGCAGGCCATTGTCACCATTGCCACAAAATCTAAAGCCCCGCTTAAAACCTTCCCTTTCCTGAGTGATATTTATCATAACCGTAAAACCATTGCCGAACTCGATACCATAGCCGATCATAGCGACCTCTATTTCTCCAACCTCGTAAGGCTAAAAATGGAGAATGACACCCTGGGCCGCTATAGCTACAATAATGAAATCAGCTACCGTGCCCTCAAAAACTTCATTCGTGAAATGAATGAACGCCATGAAGATAAGGATGATATCAGGTTTAAATGTATAGACAGCATGTCGCCAACTGCAATGTATTACATCATGGTTTATGGCCAGGACGAAATATATACCAGCACATTTTTGGGAACCTTCAAAAGGATGATGGAACGAATGAAACCAATGAAGGGCAACCAATTGCTCGACACCCTCCACTTCGACCATTTTAGAACCTTTATCCGTATGTGTGCCGGCTATAATACCCTCAGCGATTTCCTGGGTAGTATTGACGACACTGCCCGTCTCAATTTAATGACCCGCTTCATAGGTGGACTGGAAATAGGTAGCGATGATGAACTGGAAGACGCAGTAGATGTGGCCGATGCATTTGGCAGTATCCGTGACACTGCAATTGCCAGCTTCCTGCAAAAGAAAGTCACCGAAGATTATGAAATCTCCTATAAAAAGCGAAGTAAAAAGGGCATGATTGTGTATAGTCTATTGGCTAAACTGTTTGAAGGCAATAAAATATCTACCACCGATACTGGCGCATCCGTTACCTCATCCCGCCTCAAATTACCTCCCATCAACCGTGTTTCCTATAAAGACCTGATTGATGATTCTGGCACTGTTTACCAGCAGGTATTCTTCTTTGGCGATAAGGACGGGAAGGACAGTTACGATAGCTACATGTACCAGTTCAAAAATGACGACAAGTGGCAGATTACCAACGAAAAATACTGGACAGTCATCTCATCGGTTAGAGGCAAGAAAACCGTCATTTATGCCAACCTACCCATCGACGAGCCGAGTGACGAGGAAGCCCAGGATACCCTTACTGCCTTCCTCAATGATAGCGGTATACACCCAAGTATCATGATTCACAGGGGCCATAGCTACCACCTCAAGGCTACCCTAAGCAAACTGAATAAGTCGGTAAAGATCGTGATATTAGGTTCTTGCGGTGGTTACCACAATTTAGCCCTGGTACTAGACAAGGCTCCTGATGCCCACATCATATCTTCTAAGCAAACAGGCACGATGGCCGTGAATGAACCCATAATAAGGGCTGTAAATACCCGTCTACTCAATGGCGAAGACATCAACTGGATGGTTATTTGGCACGAACTAGACGACTATTTTGCTAAAAGGCCCGAAGCCCAGGATAAATTCTCAGATTATGTACCACCTTATAAGAATCTGGGTGCTATCTTTATAAAGGCTTACAGAAGGGTTATGAAATCATAACGGGTAAGTTTTCAAATATTCCTCTATGAAAAAAATCATCCTAAAAAACATCGATACCAATCCACCTGAGGGTATAGATAAAGACGATACAAAAAAGGAACTTGCCGAAATACTCAAAGACCTCGACAAATTGCAAACCATGCTCTACGCCGAGGGAAAGCATAGCCTGCTTATAGTAATACAGGGTATGGATGCAAGTGGCAAAGATGGTCTTACCCGTGATGTATTCACCAGCATGAACCCACAGGGGGTAAATGTAGCCTCATTTAAAGAACCTACTAAGGAAGAAGATGCCCACGATTTCTTATGGAGAATTCACAAAAGCACTCCTGCCCGTGGTATGATACAAATATTCAACCGCTCACACTACGAATCTGTCCTGGTGACCCGTGTACATGGTCAAACCGATGATGTAAGCGCCAAACAACGCATGAAAGCCATCAATGATTTTGAGCGGTTACTGACAATGGATAACAATACCCACATCCTGAAATTCTACCTCCACATTTCCCATAAAGAGCAATTAAGCCGCCTTGAGGAACGCCTGCAAGACCCCGAAAAAATGTGGAAATACAATGAGAATGACTTCAGGGAATCAAAACTATGGGATTTATATATGAAGTATTACGAGGAAGTTTTTGATAAATGTGATGAAATACCCTGGCAAATCATCCCATCAGATAAAAACTGGTATAAATCATACCTTGTGGCCAAGGAACTCCAAAAAACCCTCAAAAGCCTCCACCTTAAATTCCCCGGCATGAAAAAATAGGCACATGTTAATCGAAATTCGACAAACGACTTTTCTACAAAACACTAAAAAGGAAACGACTATCTACTAAGTACTATCTACTATATACCCTACAAAAAACGTCTTTCTACTAAATACTAAAAAAGGAAACGACTATCTACTAAGTACTATATACTAAATACTACCCCAGCTCCATTCTAATCCTCCACTGCTTCGGCAGGTAATTATTGGCACGGTTTCCCAGGCTTTTAATCCAGCCAAGACCCAGTCCATTGTATTTAATAATCAACCACCCCTTTTGCATCTGCCCCATATCTTCCCTTTTCAAGAACCGAAGGGCATCCTCCCTGCTCACTTCCAGGTGGGGTAAATCTTTGGCCGCATCAATACCTAAAGCTACCTCATGTGCTGGTAGCCACTCTTTTTGTGCAGGCATACCCAAGTTCAGACCAGTCCTTCTCAGGTAGACTGCCTTTTGCAAAATCTGCAAATCCTGCTCATGTAGCGGGTTTATGGCGCTATACTCATCCTTACCTACAGGTATCACAGTCCAATTGCTGCCATGCAACAAATATTCTGCCTGCTGAAATATCTTACTATTATGAGCTGTCTTAAACCTATTCATATCAGGTGTACCAGCCTCATCATTCTTCCGGATGGCCGCAATAAAAAAGCCCTCCCCCTTTACCTTATCGGGAAAGAAACGATAACCCACAAGCCCTTTTTCAGCCTCAGATTCAACAATCCCCCACTCTGGATCCAATGATGTCCTAATTGACGATACCTCATAATTTGAAGCCACCCAGTCCAACACCCCCTCATCCTCCTGTGGCGAATAGGAACAGGTGGCGTATACCAACACTCCACCCTCCTTTAGCGATGGCCACACATCCTCTAATATCCGCTCCTGCCTGCCCCTGCATAGGGCCACATTTGCCTCACTCCACTCATCCACAGCCCTTTCATCCTTCCTGAATAATCCCGAACCACTACATGGCGCATCCACCACGATTACATCAAAATACCCCGCCAGCTTAGAGAAATCCCTTGGGTCATTACTGGTTACCCATGTATTGCTATGCCCCCATCGGGTCATATTTTCTTCAAGTATCGATGCACGTGTACGTATTACCTCATTGCTAATCAACAGGCTATCCTTATCCAGCATTGATGCCAGCAAGGTGCTTTTTCCACCTGGAGCAGCACACAAATCCAACACCCTCAATCTGGTTTTGCCCTTAAAAACCCCTTCCAACAAATGCCCCAAAAACATTGAAGATGCTTCCTGCACATAGTAAGCCCCTGCATGGTAAGCCGGGTCGAGGGTAAATACCGGCCTTTGTGCCAGGTATCTTCCAAGATTATTCCAGGGTACATTTTCAGCCTCAGGAAACAAAACCGCTGGCTTGCCAGGGTTCAATCTTACCGAGGTAAGCGAGCTAAAAGTATGGGCTGTAATAAATGCGTCCTCATCATACCCCCTCACATCCTTCAAATCCCTTAACAATCCCTCCGGCAGCTTCACCATTATTTTAGAATATTATAGGGTCTAACCCATGATTTTTAATAAACGATGTAAACCCGAAGACCCACGCTTTTTTATAAACAATGTAAAACCCGAAGGGTTGATATTATTATAGAAAATAAACGAAATTGTAGTAAACCCTGAAAGAGTGACATTATTTGCCGCTATATCCAAAATTGCTTAAAACCTAAACTCCACCCCCGTATAATTCTGTGGTGTTATCGATTTCAATTCTGTTTTCACCACATCACTCACCTCCAGGGTATCCACAAACTCATGAATATCCTGTTTTCCAATACTGGTCTTCCCCCTTGTCAATGCCTTTAATGCCTCATATGGCTTAGGATAATTCTCCCTGCGCAACACAGTTTGGATAGCCTCTGCCACCACAGCCCAATTACGCTCCAGGTCATCATCCATTTTCTGCTGATTAAGCAACAATTTACCCAATCCCTTCTCCACCGAACGCAGGGCCAAAAAACTATGGCTCAATGGCACACCCACATTACGTAATACCGTACTATCAGTAAGGTCACGTTGCAGACGGCTGATAGGTAGCTTGGCACTCAGATGCTCATAAAGCGCATTGGCAATACCCAGATTACCCTCTGCATTTTCAAAATCAATAGGGTTCACTTTATGTGGCATGGCACTACTGCCCACCTCTCCTTCCTTCACCTTCTGCCTAAAATATTCCATGCTGATATACTGCCATACATCACGGCACAAATCTATAAGTATGGTATTTATTCTTTTCAGTGCGTCAAACTGTGCTGCAAGATTATCGTAATGCTCAATCTGGGTGGTAAACTGCATTCTTTCCAGTCCCAGTTTCTTATTCACAAAGTCATTGCCAAATTGTTCCCAGTCAATTTTGCCAAAGGCTACGTGGTGGGCATTAAAATTACCTGTTGCCCCGCCAAACTTAGCGGCAAATGGTACATGGCTCAATAATTTTATTTGTCCCTCCAGGCGCTCCACAAACACCATCCACTCCTTACCCAGGGTGGTTGGCGATGCAGGTTGGCCATGGGTGCGTGCCAGCATAGGTATGCCATTCCAGTCCTTTGCCAGCTTGCGCATGTGCAGCAGCAGGTTTTCTAATGCAGGCAGGTATTGTTCTTCCAGCGCCTCCTTCCATGATAGTGGAATTGCTGTATTATTTATATCCTGGCTCGTCAGCCCAAAGTGAATCCACTCCACACTCTCCCCTGCCCCCAGTGCCTGTATCTTATCCTTAAGGAAATACTCCACCGCCTTTACATCGTGGTTGGTGGTTTTCTCAATAGTCTTTATTTGCTTTGCATCCTGCTCTGTAAAATCCTGGTAGATAGCCCTTAACTTAGCGGTCTTCACTTTTGCAGGCAAGCTAATAATCTTCTTCTCTGCCAGAAACAGAAAATACTCCACCTCTACCCTAACCCGGTAGCGAATCAATCCAAATTCAGAAAAATAAGGGGCCAATACAGCCAGTTGCGAACGGTAACGCCCATCAATAGGGCTAATGGCAGTCAGCGAGTTCAATTCCATCCCGCAAAGATAGGCAGAAAGGGGATTTTGTGAGAGAAATGTAGCGATTGGATATAATTGGGATTAAGAAAACATATACTACACACTTGTATTTTTCACTTTACTTACTTATTTTGCATTCAAAATATTATTTATTAATGTTAAAAGACAGCTCTTAAATATTTTTACAACCATTAAATAAAACTTATCCATTATCATGAAAAAGAAAATTGTTTATTTCCTAGGCGCAGGTGCAAGTAAAAATTTCGGATATCCTCTTACAAATGAAATTATGCCAGAAATTTTAAGGTATCTTATTAACCATGACTTATTCAATAATGCTTCAAATAGTTTAGACGAAGAAAAAGAACAGGAAAAAGATTTAAAAGACTTCATTGATATCCTATACCCAGGTTTAAAAGATATTGATCCCATTGCAGAAAGTAATCGAATACCAAATATCACTGAAGTACTCTCAATGGTCGAATATTGTTGTTTTTACAATTTACCCCCACATCCAAGCTTGTGTGACGAAAAACTATTTTACTTCAGAGATTTATTAAATAGAGGAATTGCAGAAATCCTGCGGAAATACATCTCCAAGGATGTGCAAAAACATAATAATAAATTTCTCTCCTTTAAAAAACAGATAAAAGATAAAATTAAAAACGAAGACGTAACAATAATTACTACTAACTACGATTTGCTAGTAGATAAATTATGTGATACTTATTCGAAGAAAAATAAGGTTGATTTCGGAATATCTTATAGAGATGTGAAAAGTAATGGAATAATATTACCGGTTGCACCAAATCTACGTTACTATAAGATTCATGGCTCGATGAATTGGCTAAAATGTGACCAATGTGGCTATTATTATATAAACCATGATGGAAGTATTAGTCATCAGGCATTTATAAAGGAATTAACTACACACAATACATGTATTTGCAATTCACAACGCAACATCAACTATAAGTTGAAATTAAAAAGTATCCTGGTTGCACCCTCTTTAATAAGAGATATCCGAGACTCAAATCTCCTACAAATTTGGAAAGCATCTTTGGAAGCAATTCGTACTGCTGATAAACTCATTATTATTGGCTATTCATTCCCTTCCGAAGACCTTGGCATAAAATCAATATTTATGAGAGGAATAAATGGTAGAGAGGAGAATGCTGAACCAATTGCTATTGATGTTGTACAAATGGGGTATAGTGCAGAAACAAATTACTACAACATATTTGGAAATAATATAAAATATTATCACCAAGGCTTGGATTATTACTTAGAAAATATTCATGCCATTTCCTAAATAACTAACTATAACATACAATTTTATCTAGCCATATACCTTCCAAATAAACCTACTTCCCCCCATGGTCCACATTGGCCAACTGCCCACAGGCAGCGTCAATGTCCTTACCACGGCTGCGGCGAAGGCGCACGTTTACACGGTTGCTGCTGAGGTGGTTCATAAACTCATCTACCACATCCTCATCTGGTTTGGCATAGCGGGCATTTTCAATTGGGTTGTATTCGATAATATTTACCAGGTCGGCAGGTACCTTGCGATACAGTTTAATAAGGTCATCGGCGTCCTTAATACTATCATTAAAATTCCTGAACAGGATATACTCAAATGATATTTCACTACCCGTAGCCTGGTAAAAATAATTAAGTGCTTCAACCAATGCCGCCAGGTTGTTCGACTCGTTGATGGGCATAATCTCATTACGCTTACCATCAGTAGCCGCATGCAGGCTTAGGGCCAGCTTAAACTTCACCTTATCATCGCCCAGTTGCTTAATCATCTTGGCAACCCCGGCAGTAGATACGGTGATACGTTTTGGGCTCATACCCAATCCATTAGGCGAAGTAATTTTTTCAATCGCCTTCATCATATTTTTATAGTTGAGCAGGGGCTCACCCATACCCATAAATACAATATTGGTCAGGTTCTTGCTGTGGTGCTTTTGTGCCAGCTCATTCAGCAGGGTCACCTCATCTACTATTTCATCAAAATCCAGGTTCCTCTTACGCTCCATAAACCCTGTAGCGCAAAATTTGCACGACAACGAGCACCCCACCTGTGACGACACACAGGCAGTAAGCCTCTTCTCGGTAGGTATCAGCACACTCTCCACATAAAAACCATCATGCAGTTGCAGGCGGTTTTTAATGGTACCATCACTACTGTATTGGCTATGATGCATTTTCACCTTAGGGATGTTAAACTCACCCACCAGCTTTTCACGCAGGGCCTTAGGCAGGTTGGTCATATCATTGATGTCAGAAGCAAACTTCTGCCATATCCAGTCATGAATTTGTTTAGCACGAAATTTTGGCTCACCAAGGCGTGCCATCATGGTTTCCAATTCTGGTAATGATATTTCCCTCAAATTCTTCATGATGCAAAGGTACTTGCTAATGTTAAATTTCTGCACCCAAAAAGGTTAAATGAAATGCCCGTCTCGTTAAAATATACCATATAAAGCATTAAACCAGACCCGAAAGCATCTCCCAAATAAAAAAAGCCATTACGTACCATAATTTTCCCAATCATTTAAATGGTTCGCAATAATCCCGAAGGGATGATATTATTATAGAAAAAGCTATCCACCTCTGATTAAACCCTGAAAGGGTGGCATAATGGTGCATGCAATATAAATAAATGTCACCCCTTCAGGGTTTTACCCCTTTTCATGAAATGAGCTATAATAATATCATCCCTTCGGGATTGGGTAATTTATAGCCACATTCATCCTATTTTCTCAATAATTGTTTTGGAATTTCTGTAACTCTTCATTAAACCTCTATTAATTTTTTCACGGTAAAAGTGTATTTTTAGGCTAAATCTGTTCGTATGGTTAAAGTCCTGCAATTTATTCTAATACTTATCCTTGCCCTGGTGGCTTTTATAGGTATTCTGGTATTGGTAGAACCAGTTGATGTAACAGTAAAAAGAACCATCCTAATCAACGCCGCCAAAGACTCGGTATCCGAACAGGTAGTCCTGTTCAAAAACTGGTCAAACTGGAGCCCATGGCATCGCAAAGACACCTCAATGCACGTAAGCTTCACCGGCACCGATGGCCAACCAAGCAGCAGCTACCGCTGGACTGATGATGAATTCAAACTGGGCGAGGGTGAAGTAAAAAACCTGAGTGGCAATGACAGCGAACTGAATTATAACCTGGGCCTCACAAAGCCCGTAAGCATAGATGCTAATGGCACGATGACCATCAATAAAGTTGCCAAAGGGGTAATAAAAGTAACCTGGACACTCACCAAACACACCCCCTACCCACTCAATGCCCTGCAACTATTTGTGAATGTAGATAAAATGATTGGCGGCGATTTCGAAGCCGGACTCACCAACCTCAAAAGTTTTGTAGAAGCACACAATCCGCCTCCCCCACTGTTCGAAATAGTGGAAATGGATTATCCCGGCCACCTGTTCCAGGGTTTCAGGGAAACCATACCCATGGCAGGCATCCAAAGGTATTTCAATGAAAAACGCCCCAGGATGGAAAAAGACCTGAAAGACAAAATCAATGGCAAATTAACAGGGATTTTCTATACCTGGGATACCGCCAATAAAGAAACCGATATGGCTGCAGTGTACCCTGTAGCAGACACCACCCTTCTGCTAAAAGAGGCCACATTCATCACCATCCCCCCTGCAAAATCTATAATGGCCCAGCAAAAAGGCGGCTATTCCAAATCTGTAATGATTCACACCGCCATCTCAAAATACATCGCTGACAAACACCTAAAACAGGATGTTGTAATAGAAGAATACATCACAGGCCCACCCCAGGAACCAGATAGCAATAAATGGATAACTAATATTTATTATTTACTTAAGTAGAGGAATGGGAAATAGTCTTAGTCTCCTCAAAAATGCCCCTACAATACCCCTATCGAATACAAAATAAGAGCATTGTCCCAGCGGGACAACCGGTTTGTAGTAAATTCAAAGGAAAAGGGTATATGTCTGCTGCGGCTGACTACCGTTCTGTATGTTCAATCTAACATAAGACTATACCCCCGAACACCGTTTTAACTTTTAACTTTTACCTTCCTAGTACCCGTACTTCTCCCGCCAGCAATTCCTCAAATATTCCCTCAACCGGGCTT
>CANGSR010000023.1 GCA_947456055.1 Chitinophagaceae bacterium | reverse complement strand
TGATGAAAGAGAAAAAGCCACAGGACTCGCTGGTGATCATGTCTGAACTGGTATTGCCTAATGATACCAATACCCTGGGTAACCTGATGGGTGGAAAACTAATGCACTGGATGGATATAGCAGGTGCAATTGCTTCGCAAAAACATTGCAATTGCCCTGTGGTGACTGCATCTGTTGATAATGTTTCGTTTGCTAATCCTATTAAATTAGGGAACCTGCTTACAATTGAGGCTAAGTTGACCCGCTCATTCAATACATCAATGGAGGTATACCTGCGTATATGGGGAGAAGATTTATCGGCACAGTATAAATACCTGAGCAATGAGGCCTATATGACTTTTGTGGCTCTTGACCCCAATGGCCGCCCAAGAAAGGTACCTGAACTGATACCTGAAACGGAAATTGAGCAAAAAATGCATGAGGGAGCCCTTCGCCGCAGACAATTGAGGTTGATACTAGGTGGAAAGATGAAAACCGAGGATGCAGATGAGTTACGTGCGCTATTCATTAAGGAATAATGTTCCCATTCACAATTTAAAGAAAACCAATGACGCTTAATAGAACAATACCCCCGCCAATACATGATGCAGTAGAGTTTGACTTCAAACTGCCACCAATAAATAATGTGCAACTGGATAATGGCCTGCCGCTTTATTGGCTTGATGCTGGTGTACAGGATATAGTGCAGATTGATTTTGTTTTCCCGGCGGGGTTGTGGTACGAACAAAAGGCATCGGTGGCGCAGGCTACGGCGGCTTTGTTGAAAAACGGGACACAATCTTATACTTCGGCGCAAATAAATGAGGCCCTGGAATTTTATGGTGCCCAACTTAAAACGAATGCCGGCAACGACTATGCGAGTATTTCGCTTTACTCACTTACCAAGCACTTGCCTGCACTGCTGCCTATGGTGGCTGAAATTATTATGTGTGCATCTTTCCCGGCACATGAGGTGGAGATACATAAACGTAATGCAATACAGAAACTACTAGTAAGCCTGAGGCAGTGCGAATTTGTAGCTAACCAACGAATTGATGCCCTGCTTTTTGGGGAAGATCATCCATATGGGCGTTTTTCCAGGATTGAAAAAATGGAAGCCCTTACTAGGGAGGACTTGGCTACATTTTTTGCCAATTCTTATAACCTGGCCAATGCAAAGCTGTTTATGGCGGGTAAGGTTAGTGATACAGAAGTGAAGCTAATAAACAATATTTTTGGTAGTATTGCTTTGAATAAATCAGCTATTGTGAGGGCGGAGTTTAGTACTCCGGCAATGACTGAAAGAGTGCATAGGGTAAGTAATGACCCTAATGGAGTGCAAGGGGCGATAAGGATTGGTAGGCAGTTCCCTAACCGCCACCACCCCGACTATACACCTATGGTGGTGCTAAATACTTTGTTTGGAGGGTATTTTGGCAGCCGATTGATGAGTAATATCAGGGAAGACAAGGGCTTTACTTATGGTATCTATAGTTCGCTTCAACCTGAACTTAATGGAGGCTCAATGGTGGTACAAACCGAGACGGGTAGGGAAGTAGTGGAACAGGCCGTAAAGGAGATTTACCACGAAATGAACTTGCTGTGCAATGAGGCGGCCGAAGAGGAAGAACTTTTGCTGGTGAAAAATTACCTGCTGGGTGGCTTATTGGGTGATCTCGACGGGCCATTCTCTATACTGCAACGCTGGCGCACCCTGATATTGAATGGGTTTGGAGAAGAGCAGTTTTATAATAATATCAGGATTTATAAAAGTGTAACACCGGCACAGCTACAAGCTTTGGCACAAAAATACTATTCTGCGAATGATTTTTATGAGGTTGTGGTGATATAGGTGGTTTAATCATTGGTTTATCACCCATAATTCACGCTATCAGTCAGCAAAAATAATTTGTACCTTCACACTCGTAATTTTAATTATACTACGATGAAATATTTTCCAATTCCTTCTCAATTATATGAGCAAAACAGGCAGCGTTTTATCAGTAAAATGAAGCCTAATTCACTGGCTATTTTCCCGGCTAACCCCGTTTTCCCTAAAGGGGGTGACGGTGTATATGGCTATAAACCTGATGCCGATGTGCTATGGCTATCGGGAATAGTACAGGAAAAGACTATTGTGGTGCTTTATCCGGATAACCCGGATAAAAAGATGCGTGAAGTGCTGGTGGTGCTGCGCCCAAATGAACTACTGGAAAAATGGGTAGGCCATAAACTGCGTAAGGATGAGGCTACCGCAATATCGGGCATACAAAATGTGCAGTGGCTGGATGGTTTTGATGTAATGATACAGGTAATGATGAACAGTGCCGATACTGTGTACCTCAATACCAATGAGCACAACCGCCTGGATACTGAACTATACCGTACCGACCTGGTTTTTGTACAGGATATAATGAGGAAATACCCGGTGCATACTTACGATCGTGCGGCACGTATTATGAAGGAGCTGCGCTGTGTAAAGACTGCTGAAGAGGTGGATGTAACCAGGACGGCTATTGATATCACCCATAAGGCGCTTAACAGGGTACTGAAATTCATTAAGCCCGGGGTGATGGAGTATGAAATTGAGGCTGAACTGACTCATGAGTTCCTACGCAACAGGGCTACCGGCCATGCTTATGGCTGCATTATAGCCAGTGGCGACAGGGCACGTACCCTGCATTATGAGGAAAACAATGCCGAGTGCAAGGATGGTGAACTACTATTGATGGACTTTGGTGCTGAATATGGCAACTACAATGCCGACCTCACCCGCACCGTGCCAGTGAATGGCAAATTTACCCCACGCCAAAAAGAGGTGTATAATGCCTGCCTGGCGGTGCATAACCATGGCAAGGCTATTTTGAAACCGGGTATCTTGTTTCCCGACTATGTGAAGAGCATTAATGAGGAAATGGAGCGCCAATTATTAAAAATTGGGCTGATTACTGAAGAAGATATTAAAAACCAGGACCCTGAAAACCCTGCGTTCCGTAGGTATTTTTACCATGGGGTTACCCACTTCCTGGGATTGGTGGTGCATGATGTAGGTAGTTATACTGATGCTGTGAAGGAAGGAATGCTATTTACCATTGAGCCAGGCATCTATATTGAAGAGGAAAAAATGGGTATCCGTATTGAAAACAATATCTGGATTACTAAGGATGGCAATGAGGACTTGTTTGCGGGTATTCCGATAACAGTGGAAGAGATAGAAGCGGCGATGGCTTAAGCTAAGCAAAGTTAAAAGTTAAAACAGGCGGATTTTAGATTTATCCGATTTCCTGTTTGGGATTATAAATAACACACCCGCCGGAGTTTTCGGCGGGTGTGCTGTTTTAGGATATGTACATGAATGGTTGGGTGATACTATGTTCAATACTGAACATAAGCGGTTCATGATGTACTATTTAAAAGGTGAAAATATATTTAGTTTATTATCAACTTATTGGTAATCATCTGCCCATCTATACCTTGCCACTGCACTATGTATATACCAGGATTCCAGCCACTTGTATTTATGTTATTAACCACAACACCTATATTTTCAGCATATACTAATTGCCCAATTCTATTAAAAATAGTTAGTCTACCATCTGTAGGGGGATTTATTGATACTAACCCTTTTGCTGGATTTGGATACATGAGCAACTTATTATTGAAACTTAACTGATTTATAACCTTATTTGGATTTGGATTATAACTTAAATAGCTAATAGTACACTTTTCCCCCCAACCCATAGTACCAAAATTTTTTCCTTCACTAAATCCACCTGATGAACTACTACTACCAGCTGAAATATAACCTTGGGAATACGGAAATATAGATGATGCAAACTCATATTGTGAACCTCCAAAAATTGTATCACTAATAATATTACCTGATGAATTCAGTACAAACATCCAATTATCTGTAATTAGACTAGGATTGGTGATACTACCTAAAAGAAGATAACCACCACCAGATAAAGTGCTTATACTTGCTCCAGCATCGTCATAAACAGAGCCTAAAGATTTTTGCCAGATAAGATTTCCTTGCTTATTTATTTTGACAGTCCACATATCGTTAGCTCCATGATTGCCAGTAACCATAAAATTGGTAGATGACGACAACCCCGTAGCTACTATAGTGCTATCACGATCGTCCCATATTGCATTTCCAGCCCGCTCAACACCTGTACCACCAAAACTTTTTGACCATTTAACAGAGCCACTATCACTTAATTTTAAAACATAATAATCATAGCTAGTATTTACGCCAGAGTGCCAACTAGTATCAATACAATTATCGTCTTTAGACATACTTGCACCAAATAAATAATAGCCAGTATCAGCAACAACTATTGCACCATAATAATCTTCATCTTTTGACCCACCCAAATCCCTTACCCATTGCTTGTTGCCCAAACTATCTGTTTTTATGACCAACCAGTCATAATCAAATTCATTTGGCCCAAGGTGGTAGGGAACATCACCCCCAGACCCATTACTAATTCCAAACAGAATAAACCCATTATCTTTAGTAATTGCTATTGATAGTGGTTCTTCACCCCCACCACCACTTCCATAACAATTTCCCCATATAAAATTTCCTAAACTATCAATTTTCAATAGCCATATATCACCACCTCCTTTGTATCCTGCTATTAATCCATTTGGTAATGTCAAATCTCCTGTGTAAGCAATAACAGCATAACCACCATCAGAGGTTTGGCAAATTACTTGTCCACTATGTCCCCCATAAACATGTAGCCACAATAAATTTCGGTTACTATCTAACTTCCCTACTAAGACTCCACCAAATGACGATGTAGGTATATCACCTGAGCCTACAGCATCGGCTTCACCTGTGAATACTATACCGCCATCCTTAGTTGGAATTGCACAATTAAGCACAGCACAGCAACTGTCGGGTCCAATAAATCTTGTCCAATTTACATGCAAGCCCTGCCCCCACACCAATTGTGAGCAAAATAAAAAAGCAAGCAGGTAGTAATATCTCATGTGGTATAATATACTTTATATAAAATTATGCAGTTTTTTTGAGAAAATTTACATCCCCCTAACCCCCTTCTGCCAAAGCACATAGCCAACGCCCAAGGGGGAATTGCTGCTTCAAGCTGATTAGGCATAGTTTCCTATTTTAAGCTTTATGAAAGTGGAGCAATTTTACATCGAATCCATCCTGCGGTAATGCCCCAATAAATTAGTGTTCACAAAAAAGGCATAAAATAGCGATAAGTAAATGATTACTTTTTTTATGGAAAGTATATTATTTAGTTAATTAATACTTTAAGAATTTTTCTACTATCATATTACCATCTTCCCCTATCCATTGCACCATGTATAAACCTGAAGACCAATCTTTTAAATCACATAAAAATGTTTGAGTATCTGTAGTAACCTTATACCTTGAAATTTCTATACCTATAGTGTTATAGAACACAATTGTACCCTGTTGGTTATTAGGAGTTTTTATTGTAATAGATTGGCCTGCAGGATTAGGATATATTTCAACGGTGTTTCTGCCATTATAGTTAACATTACTTACTCCTACATTACTATACTTCAGGTAACTAATAAAGCCTCCACTATTATTTATATTGCAACTTCCTTCGGTAAAAACAGCTGAACCACTTATGCCTAATAAAACAGATGTATTGAGATAAGGAACTATTGAATAGCTACTTTGTTCCGGACCTGCTCCACCTATTACTAAATCATTAATGGAATTACCAGTACTATCTAATTCAAATAACCAACAATCACCATCACCAAATGGGCCAGGGAATGTTCCACCTGTAACCAAATATCCGCCATTTCTCCCTTTACAAATTCCGGAAAGATTATCATCCCTTAATCCACCAAGTGTTTTTTGCCATATTAAGTCCCCATTGGTTTTAATTTTTAATACCCAATAGTCCCTAAGACCGTGATTACTAGTAACCATGTAATCATTTGATTCTGACCAACCTGCAATAATTATTGTAGTGTCTTTGTCATCGTAGATAGCAGATACTGCATCATCTGTATTTGATCCGCCATAGCTACTATCCCAAATTGTATTACCATTTGCATCTAATTTAAATACATATACATCAGACTGAGTATTTACACCAGGATGCCATGAAGTAATAGTGCAATCGTGATCAAGAGATGTAGTTGCAGTCACCAAATAATAAAATGAATCTATGGCAAGAATGGAACCTTCAAACCCGTCATCACCTGATGTACCCATATCCCTACTCCACTGCACATTACCTACAGAATCAATCTTTATTATCACCCAATCAAATGACCAATTGTCACCATAGTGAAAAGGCACGTCACTACCGCTACCATTAGATGCACCTAATATAATAAATCCATGGTCTGGAGTTGAAGCAACAGATATTGGATGTTCATCCCACGAACTACCATAGCATTTCTCCCAAAGTAATGCACCAGTATCTGATAATCTTAGAAACCAAATATCTCCAGCACCTTTATAACCTGTAACATCTCCATTACTGGATTCCGTTGAGGCTAATACACCATAACCACCATCTTTTGCTTGGCAAACAACCTTGGCATCATCATAGCCATATCCTCCATATACTTTTGCCCATAAAACAGTCTGGTTACTATCTAATTTACCTATTAATACATTAAATCCTAATGAATCAATGGGTAATGATGGTATTATACCACTAGGATCAGTGGAAGTATTACCTACAAACACAATACCTTTATCATATGTTGCAATAGCATTATTAATATAAGCACAACATCTTTTTACTGCTAAAAACCTGGTGCTATCTACAAGCAACCCCTGCCCCCACACCAATTGTGAGCAAAATAAAAAAGCAAGCAGGTAGCAATATCTCATGTGGTATAAAATGGATATGGAACGATGATTAATTAAAAGCCTCCATCTAGCTTGCTCTTTTCCTTTTTTGCGGCGTTGCAAAAGTCATTGAATAGGTCGCTATTCGCAGATTTTGCGCCTTGCATAAAAGAAAAATATCTGCGCCATATGGAAACTTTTATTTAATCAACGTTCCTAATAAAATTATGTGGTTTTTTTGAAAAAACAAAATTTATTTACATTGTGGTTTTCTATGCGGTGTATTGTATTTGAGTGCCTGCAATGATATGGTGTTGTATTATGCCACTACCCGCAGCCGAAGGTTGAAGATGGGCAAGGGTATAGATAATGTAGATATAAAACCCAAGGTGGTGCTTAAAGAAAATGAGGACTATATAAAAGCCGCCTACAAATACCTGGTTAATAAAAAACGGGAAAAATAAACCCATAGGTAATATTTGGGAAAAAGCCCTTTATTTTACAGCTACATCAAAACCATGAACCTGAATAATGGTATGGTTTTTGCTTGTAAAATAATGTAAATCAATGCATTATATTATCAACCATGAGTTAATAGCCACCTTTTGTACCACATGAAAAATATACTCCTTTACCTCGTCTTATTTATTAGCTCATTACCCACCAAATCCCTGGCCCAAAACTGGGCATGGGCAAGGGGAAATACCGGACCAGGGATGGATGGATGGCCTGTAGCTACTGATATTGCAGGCAATGTATTTGCAGCTGGTATTACTTTTGATTCAACAGCTGCTCATTTTGGGTCAGTTAAAGTAGGAGGCTCATCAGCGCATACTAATACTATCATTGCCAAATATGACCCCAGCGGCAAAATACTATGGGTAGAGGGCAGCAAAGATGGTGAAAGCTGGCTATACAATATTGCCACCGACTTATATGGAAATGCCTACTTATTTGGTTCCTACCAAAAGAAAATAACTTTTGGTGCTATTACACTCACAAATCCTGATACGGCCAACTTTGTATATTACCTGGTAAAGTACGATAAAGATGGCCATGTGGTGTGGGCTAAATCGGGTTGCAATGTAGTTCAAATCATGGGTGTTGGTGGTATTTCTTATGTATTGGGTGCCGGTGGCATTAGTACCGATGCTGCCGGTAATATCTATATATGCAACAGTTTCAAAAATAAATCAGTATCGATCGGCAGTACAACCCTAAGTAATGCTGATGCTACCGGCAATACCTATGATATCTTTATTGCCAAGTATGACCAGGCGGGTAATGTAGTTTGGGCCACTAGTGAGGGAGGTTCAGATAACGATTATGCTTTTGGGATAACTGTTACACCAGCCTGTGATATTTATATAGCCGGAGATTTTGGCTCTCCGTCGGTTAGTTTTGGTTCCTCAACTATAACCAATCTGGCGGGGGTCAAAACTGCTTACATAGCCCGTTTCAATGCTACCGGTATGCCTGTTTGGGCCACATCCAGCGGCGGCTATGGTGGTGAATATGCTGTGGGTGTGATTGCCGATGCTGAAAATAACGTATACCTTACTGGTGGCTTTAAAGATAATAGTATTTCCTTCAGCGGCACAACCATAACTAATACTACATCGGGTAGACCCGTATTGTATCTGGTAAAATTTAACCCATCAAATAATATAGACTGGTATAAAACCATTAAATCAGCATCATCGGCGATTACTTTTACCCTAAGGGGGGCATGGGGTTATTCTATCGCTCTATCGCAATGTGGTATAGTGTATGTAAGTGGAGCCGGTGACTCTCTGGATATAGACGGACATATATTAACACTTGATTCAAATACATTGAGCGGACATATCGACCAAAATGACCCCATTTTTATAGCTGGCTATACCACAAGTGGCACCTATGTGAGAAGCGCTATATTACCTAGTGGCGGTGATGACCAAAATGGAATAGCCTGTGATGCCTGGGGAAACCTTTATTTATGTAGCGACTATGTAGCTAGTCTTATGTTGGTAGCAGGTAAGGATACCTTGCCTAGTGGCACTGGTGGCGAGTATCTTTATGTAGCCCGTTACTCCTTTTCTAACGATAGTTTGTCACTGCATAATCATAGCAACATAACACGGTGTTTTACTGGCAAAATGGAGTTAAATGCCCCTCCCGGTTATTTACATTATATATGGAGTACAGGTGATACCGGACTATCTATAACAGTGAGCAGCCCAGGTACCTATTATATTTATGGGTTCGACAGTTGCTCTTCTTCATCGGTAGATTCAATGATTACTATTAGCGAAGAGTGCCTGTGTAGTACACATCTCTTTGTACCCAATGCTTTTACACCTAATGGCGATGGGCAGGATGATGTGTTTTATCCACGTAGTGGGGGTGAAATAAAATTGATTAGTTCGTTTAGAATTTATAACCGGTGGGGGGAATTGCTTTTTGAGAAAGAAAAATTCCTGCCCAATGATGCCACTAAGGCTTGGGATGGCTCTTATAAGGGCGAGCCACCTCTATCGGAGGTATATGTATGGGTAGTGGAAGGGATTTGCGAGAATGGCAAAAAGTTCAACTCAAAAGGAAGCGTAACGATAATCAGGTAAAATACAATCATGAAAACTAATTAAAACAATGTATAGCATTTATGCAAAAACAAACCTATTATTAGACTTCAATTTTAGATTATGACCAAACCATTAATGAAATTATACCTTATGAAAAACAGACTCCTATATATCACCTTGGTAATGTTTGCAATGTCTGTTACTTCATACGCCCAAAAATGGGACTGGGCCAGGGGAAATACCGGGGTAGGCATGGACGGATGGCCGGTAGCTACAGATAATGCAGGCAATGTATTTGCAGCTGGTGTTACATTATCTACTGGGAATGCTAATTTTGGTACCATTAGTGTAGATGCTTCATCAGGAATGGGTACCTGTATAATTGCCAAATATGATCCTAGTGGTAAAATACTATGGGCTGAAGGCAGCAAAGATGGTATTGGCTTGATATATAATATTGCAACCGATTTATATGGAAACGTATACCTATTTGGTTACTACAAATTACATATAACATTTGGGGCTATAACACTAACTAATTCCGATTCAGTCAGCTTCGTATACTACCTGGTAAAGTACGATAAGGATGGAAATGTGATATGGGCAAAATCTGGGTGCGATGTGCCTGTGGATGACTATGTTGGTGGTATTACCGCAATTGCAACAGGAGGAATTACTACCGATGCCAGTGGCAATATCATACGATAAGCCACTATTGGAAGCACAACATTGTTTAATACAGATGCAAGTGGCTTATCGTATGATATTTTCATTGCTAAGTACGACCAGACTGGTAATGTAATCTGGGCCAAAGGTGAGAGTGGTACGAAGGACGATATGGCATATGGTATTACGGTTACACCTGCCGGTGATATCTATATAGCCGGAGACTTTACTTCTCCATCTATTAGTTTCGGTTCTTCAACTATAACCAATATAGCAGGGGTTACAACAGCCTATATAGCACGTTTTAATAGTACAGGTGCGCCAGTTTGGGCCACATCAAGTGGTGGCTTTGGTGGTGAATATGCAATGGGGGTGATTGCCGATGCAGAAAATAATGTATACCTGACGGGGGGATTGAAGGATGCCAGTATTTCGTATAGCGGAACTACTATTACTAACCCCACACCAGGTACAGCAGTATTGTATCTGGTGAAATTTAACCCTTCAAATAATGTAGACTGGTACAAAACGATTAAATCATTGGCAAAGGCAAAAATAGACCTTATTTCTTCTGTTGGTGCCTGGGGTTTTTCCATTGCCTTATCTCTTTGCGGGGTTGTATATGTAAGTGGAGCAGGTGATTCGCTAGAAGTAGATGGAAATTTAATTGCCCTGGATCCAAATATCAGAATTTCAATGCATAATATAATTGATCCTATTTTTATTGCCGGGTTTACTACAAATGGCACTTATGTCAGGGGCGATATTTTGCCAAGTGGAGGAGATGACCAAAATGGAATAGCCTGCGATGCCTGGGGGAATCTTTATTGGTGTAGCGATTACTTTTCAAATAACCCGTTTGTGGTTAGAAATACTACCCTCCCAGCAGGTGATGGTGGTGATGGTGGTGAATATTTTTATGTTGCCCGATACTCTTATGGTGAGGAGAATATTGGGCAGCATAGCCAAAGTACCGTTACCCATTGTTTTACCGGGGAGATGGAAATAAACGCACCAACTGGATTTTCACATTCTATTTGGAGTACGGGTGATACAGGCCAATCTATTACAGTAAGCAATCCGGGTACTTACTATATCCATTGTTTTGATAGTTGCTCATCATTGTCAGTTGATTCAATTATTACCTATACAGATGATTGTAATTGTAAAGCCCACCTTTTTGTTCCCAATGCATTTACACCCAATGGCGATGGGCAGGACGATGTGTTTTACCCACGCAGCGGGGGAAATATAAATATGATTACCTCTTTCAGGATATATAACAGGTGGGGTGAATTGCTTTTTGAAAAAGAAAATTTCCTTCCCAATGATGCCACCAAGGCCTGGGATGGCTCTTATAAGGGGGAGCCGCCTTTATCTGAGGTATTTGTTTGGGTCGTGGATGGGATTTGTAATACAGGTGAAAAATTTAACTCAAAAGGAAGCGTAACAATAATCAGGTAAAACCAAACTTATGAAAAACAATCTTATTACAACCCTCTGCCTTTGTATGTTAACCACAATGGCCACAGCCCAGGCTGACATTCATTTTTCACAGTTTTATGAAACCAGCACACTGCGCAACCCCGCAATGGTAGGCGTTTTTGAAGGTAATTACAGGGTTTCGGTCTATGACCGTAACCAGTGGCAGACCGTTGCCAACCCTTATAATACGGTGTTGGCCAATATTGAATACCGAATCCCAGTAGGGAAGAATTCAGTAGATTTTCTCAGTTTTGGCCTTTTGGGTGATTTTGATAAAGCCGGCGACCTCGACCAGAAAATCACCTCATTTTATCCTGCTATCAACTTCAATAAATCTGTAAGCCCACGCAACAATAGTTACCTGTCAATGGGTTTCACGGCGGGGTATGTGCAATATGGCTTTGACCCTACAAAGGCTACATTTAATAACCAGTTTGTAGGAGGTACCTATAGTGCCACCAATCCCACTTTCGAAACAATACCCAACCCATCCAGGAACCTGTTTGATATAGGTGCCGGTTTAAATTTCAATACAGGGGGTGGTGATTCACGCAAACCAACATTGATGATAGGTGCATCTGGTTATCATTTTACCCGGCCATCATTTACCTATTACCATGTAAATGACCGCCACGAAAATATGCGCTGGAATATAAATGCCGGTATGATTACAGACCTTAGCGACCAATTGGCGATGCAATTTCATATGAATGCAGGTTTTCAGGGTCCATATAGTGAGGTAGTTGCCGGCGGAATGCTGGGGTGGAAAAGGTTTGCAACCACCCCAAAAGATAAGTTTGAATTATATGGCGGGGTATTTTACCGTGTTCAGGATGCTATAATACCAGTGGTGAAAATAAAGTACAAGGGTATGGCCCTGGGTTTCAGTTATGATGTAAATGTATCTAGCCTTCATAGTGCCAGTAATGCCCAGGGGGGTTATGAGATCACCCTTAGTAATAGCGGGAACTATCCACGAAACAGGGATTACAAAAATACTGTTTGCCCAAGGTTTTAATTTTTTAGCTCTAGTTTAAATTATTACTGAACTTTAAGTGTACTGTCACTAATCCCGGTACTCATTTTCAGGTCTAAAAATTCGCATACCTTTGTTTTAAAATTACCATTAATGAAAAAGATAGTACCATTTCTTATTGCTGCTTCTCTATTGTCGGGCCAGGCCATGGCACAGGGTTTTTATTTTAATGCCGGATTGGGTTATGCTATGCCTTTTGCAGGGCAAACTACCTACAATACGCCTACTCCCTATAATGGCAATACCAATGGCTATAGTGGCACTAGTGTTAATACTTCTTATAAACAGGCTTTTAGTTTAAATTCGGCTTCATTTGCAACAGGTACAAAGATGGGATTGGGGATTGGTTATATGCTTAGTGAGCATGTAGGCCTTCAGCTTGATGCTTCCTTTTCATTGAGCAATGTAGCCTATATTTATGCCGACAAAAATGTAGCTTTCTACAACTCGACAGGTAATAAGTTGATGGGCGATCTTACCACTACACAAACTGCTAATTCTCCGTTTTTCCTTATGCCGTCATTATTGATACAGAGTGGAGGTGACAAGGTAAATCTGTATACAAGAATGGGTGTGGCACTACCGGTAAGTTCAAAAGTTATTTTGACTCAGGACCTAAATATTCCTGTCAGCAGTGGGTCGCCAGAGCATGATATATTTACCTGGGATGTTAAGAGCAGTTTTTCTCTGGGGCTTACGGCTGCGGCAGGTGTAAAGTATAAGGTAAATGACCGCTTATCTATTTGGGGTGAGGTGAGTATGTTATCGATGTCATTGTATACCAAGGAGATGAACCTTACCGGAATTACGGCTAATGGAGTACGTTATTCCCCAAGTGCCTATAGTGGGGTAAAAACAATTACTTTTAGTAAAACAGCTACTGTAGATACTAATTTTAATACGTCACCGGCCTACGCACAACCTTTTAGTAATGTGGGTGTTAATTTTGGTCTTAGCTTTTCCCTGTCCCAGAATTCAGGTTCAAAGCATGCATCAAAAAACCATTCTAAGTCGAACAATAGTTTTCTGCGGCAGAAGAGGGATGATGATAGTCCGATAGATAGCAAAAAGAGATTTTAATAAAAACGGCTAAGGGGAATGTCATTAAGTAAAGGGTTTTATGGATTTCCAAATTTATCTTATCCTTCAATTACCACCTTTTGCGGTGAGATGCCGCCCTTGCAGGGCTTACCATTTCCATCCATCAAGATACCCAGGGCGATGCCCTGGGCTAACGTATTGAGCCCTTTCAGGGCGCCATACGCTGCAAATTCATATTTAAATAAGCAAAAATATATTTGTGTTAACCTGAAATGCTTAACTTAATGACATTGGGCTAAGGTGTGTCCTTAGCCGTTTTTATTGTTGTTTGAATTAGATATATATTCTTAATAATGACATCACCCTAGCCCCCTTCGCTTTCGCACAAAGCCAACGCCCCAAGGAGGAATTGCTGCATCAAGATTATTGGGCTAGGTAACATTTATTGAGCTGTTGCTTCTTCATTTACTTTTTTAGCAAATAATTATAATAATTCATTAGTCCATAAAAATTCTATACCGATGGCCTTTTTACTTTTGAATTTTTACTTTTGAATTTATCTCAGCCTATCCATTGATTTTACCAGCTTATCATCTTTGCGGATACCCAGGATGGCCATAAGCAAAAAGACCACTGTAACACATGGCAATACCGAGCCTATATAATAGCTACCATTTATTGGGGCTGGTGTTATACGGTTAATATAGTTTAATGCCATTGCAATAAATGAGAGGGTACCTATTAAACTTGCAAAAGTCATAGCCATCTGGCGTTTACGCTCTTTAAACATAAAGATGGTAATGAGTGGCAATACAGTAATAACAATAGCTATAAGCAATAGTGGATAATTACCTGTTACACCCAAATGACCTGGAGTATCTACCACAGTATCCACACCATTTACCATATTGTGCACACTGGTATGATACCTGTAAAGGTCGAATATAAAAACGCCTGCACCCATAAGGGCTGCTATTAAGAGGAATAACGATTGTTTTCTTTGAATCATGTTTTGTTAGTATAAAGTAGAGAGTATAAAGTAGAAAGATTTTTTTTAGTAGAGAGTAAAGAGTAAATAGTAGATAGTCGTTTTTTGATAGTCAAAAGACGAAAGTAGAAAGTAGAAAGATGTATTTGGATAGTAGGATTTGGGTATTTAGATTATGACACTTCTAAAAATACTCCTGAACATCTTTCTACTTTTGTCTTTCTACTTTCTACTAAAACTATGTTTTAAGAAATTTTTTCTTTTCCAAAATATGGTTGTAATGCCGCTGGTATATTGATTCCCTCAGGTGTTTGGTTGTTTTCTAATAAGCATGCCATAATTCGTGGCAAAGCCAAAGAACTACCATTGAGCGAATGTACCATCTGAGTTTTATTACTGCCGTCTTTGAAGCGGATTTTCATCCTATTGGTTTGGAAAGTTTCGAAGTTAGAAACAGAACTTACTTCCAACCAACGCTCCTGTGCAGCACTATATACCTCAAAATCGTAGGTGAGTGCAGATGAGAAACTCATATCGCCCCCACACAATCTCAATATACGATAGGGCAGACCCAGGTTTTGTACCAGGCGCTCCACATGGCTTACCATTTCTTCCAGTATCTCGTAGCTATTTGCCGGATTAGCCAATTGCACCACTTCTACCTTATCAAACTGGTGTACCCTGTTCAGACCTCTTACGTCCTTACCATAAGAACCAGCCTCACGCCTGAAACATGGCGAATATGCCGTCATCTTTACCGGTAATTCACTTTCGGGAATAATAACATCCCTGTACACATTAGTAACAGGAACCTCGGCTGTAGGTATCAGGAAGAAACCATCTTCGGTAACGTGATACATTTGTCCTTCCTTATCAGGTAGCTGGGTAGTACCAAATGCACTCTCTGCATTCACCATAAATGGTGGACAGTATTCCTTGTAACCAGCGTCTATATTATAATTAAGGAAGTAATTGATTAAAGCCCTCTGTAACCTTGCACCCTGACCCATAAATACCGGGAAACCTGCACCGGTAATTTTATTGCCCAGTTCAAAATCCATAAGGCCATATTTGGCAGCTAATTCCCAATGAGGCATTTTTTGTGCACTCAGGTCTGGCATTTCACCACCACTCCTTACTATTTCATTTTCTTCAGGTGTTTTACCATAGGGCACACTTGAATGCGGCAGGTTTGGCAACCTTACCAATGCCTCATATTGTTCCTTTTCAAGCTCGGCAAGGCTTTGGGCTACTGCCTTTGCACGCTCCTTATTAGCTAGTACCTGAGCCTTAATAGCTTCAGCACCTTCCTTATCGCCCTTAGCCATTAGTTGGCCTACCGATTTGGATGCGCTGTTCACAGCGGCTGAAAGGTTATCATTCTCCACCTGTAGCAGCCTGCGCTGTTCATCTATACCTATTATCTGGTCTACAAGGTCGGTGTCTTTAAAGTTTTTCTTTTTCAGGCCTTCAAGAATCAATTCTTTGTTCTGCCTGAATAAATGTATGGACAACATAAAATAATAATTGATGGCAAAGATAATCTACTACCCTAAATGAAAACAGGAAATATTGGAGTAAAAGGAAATAGTCTTGATTAATAATTATTTACTTTTATTGCGGGAAGCATATTTGGCAAGGATTTTTGAAGCTTCTCTTAGCAGACACTTGACTATCCCCATGCTGATAAAGAATAGATAAATATTACTTAATACAAACTTAACACAGTAAACTTACTTAGTTATATAAGTGATTGAAAAATGGCGAAAGTTATTAGAATTGGGTGTGGATAACCGTGGGTAAGTGCTGTAGAAACTATGGAGTGAAAAGGATAAGTATTTGTGCACTAACATTTTAGTGGGGTTATGCCTAGGTCGCTAACGGTTGTACACAGTTTACTCAGAATTAACACCCTGCAAATTTATCCACACTCTTGGTTATTAACAATCCACATAAAACCTGTTAGATAGCTTAAAGCAGGCGTTTTAACCTGTTGGTAACTTTGCAATAATGTGTGGGTAACATTGGTTTTTGGTAATTGCAATAGGAATAACCTTTTTTATTCCCCGTATCCCCACTCTTAATAATAGTAGATTTAGATTTTAAAATTTTAGAGAGTTATTAATAGGAGTGTGGATAAAGTTGGGCAGGTTTGAAAATATTTAATTTTTTCCCGGCTTGTTGCGGCACATTTATCTATAGTATCTTTGTTTTACTAAATGAATTCATGTATGGCAAAGATAGATATGATAGATATGGAGAAAAAAGGTTTTCTCGATTTTGAAATTGATCCTACACTTGATTTATTTTCGGAAATAAATAAACTGAAAAAGGAAAAAAATGCAATCATCCTGGCGCATTATTACCAGGAGCCGGATATACAGGATATTGCCGATTATATAGGTGATAGTTTAGGACTGGCACAAAAGGCCGAAAAGACTGAGGCAGACATTATAGTTTTTGCTGGTGTTCATTTTATGGCTGAGACAGCTAAAATATTGAATCCTGGTAAGAAGGTGTTACTGCCCGATTTAAAGGCTGGATGTTCGTTGAGCGATAGTTGCCCACCATCACTGTTTAAAGCCTTTAAAGCAAGGTATCCTGACCATTTGGTAATATCCTATGTCAATTGTTCTGCCGGAATAAAAGCTCTGAGTGATATTATTTGCACATCGAGCAATGCTCAGTTAATAGTTGAGAGTTTACCTGCTGATCAGAAAATCATTTTTGCACCTGATAAAAACCTGGGAAGTTATATTAACCGTAAGACCGGCAGGCAAATGGTGCTGTGGAATGGTGCTTGTATGGTACACGAAATTTTTTCAACTGAGAAGATAGTTAAGTTGAAAGAAAGGTACCCTGATGCCAAGGTTATAGCCCACCCTGAGTGTGAAGAACAATTATTGGATGTAGCTGATTTTATTGGTTCTACTACTCAATTATTGAAATATGTAGAGCAAAGTGATTCACAAGTCTTTATAGTAGCTACTGAATCGGGAATACTTCATCAGATGCAGATAAATTGTCCTGGTAAAACTTTAATTGCAGCCCCGCCTGATAATTCATGTGCTTGCAATGATTGTCCGCATATGAAACTCAATACACTAGAAAAGTTGTATTTGTGTATGAAATATGAGCTACCTGAAATTACAATGGATGAGCAACTTAGGCTTGCAGCAAAGGTACCAATTGATAGAATGCTAAAAATGAGCAGGGATTTAGGCCTTGGTAATTAAACTTATTTATTATAGGATTGTAAGACAAGTGGGTTTGGCTCTTGTAGTGTGGTATGTACTAGGTTATTATTAGTTTAAAGTGTTGTTATACAGTCTTTTATAACTTATTCTTACTGGTATTGTAGATGATTAATTTTTGCAAATACTGGTTAGGATAGATCTGTAATATTAAGTTTTGGTTATTTTATAAGGGGGACACAAAGAAGTTATTTTTGTTTATGTAAAACAAATTTTATAATTTTAGCGGCAACAAACAAACATATTAATTATGATTCAATTCGACACACTGAAAAAATTATTTCTTGGTTCGTTAATACTGGGTGCAAGCGCAGTTAACGCACAAACAGCTCATCCTATTGCTACAGGCACTGTAGGTGGCGCAGCTGTAAATAACTGGTATAAAGATTATGTAGGTACCAGGTTAGAGGTTACGAAACCAGCAGTTATTGCTGGTGATAAAGTTTTTACTATTTCTAATGATAATAGTGGTGGTACATCACAATGGGGTGGTCCATTGATAACTCCATTAGTAAATGATACAGTAGTAATGGCACCAGCCGGGTATGATAGTTGTGGTTGTAGCGGTTTCCCAGTTGGTTCAATGACTGGTAAAATTGCACTTATTTGGCGTGGTCCTATCGGATCTCCTTGTGAATTTGGATATAAAGCCTTAGCTGCCCAAAATGCAGGAGCTGTTGCTTGTGTACTTATTAATGAGTATGCAGGTCAGGGACCGATTGGTATGGCTGGGGGTACCTCAGGTGCATCTGTTGTTATACCTGTATTTATGATTGGTAATTTAGATGGTGTAGCTATCGTTAACCAATATAAGGATTCTTTGGCAGCGGGTAATCCAAACGGGGTTACTATGACAATTACTCCATGGGGTCTTGGTAATATTGATGACCTTGGTTTATTTACTGGTAGTATTGCTAACTGGCATAACTCATGTGTTCCTTCAAACCAGATAAATGGTACTAATCCTATTGCTTATAAGGGTTTAAATGGTGCATTTGTAGCTAATTTCGGTACTTCTACAGCTGCTAATGTGAAGTTGAAGGCTACAACAAGCTTTACGCCAACTGGTTCATCTGCAACAGTTATAGTAAGAGACTCTGTATCATTAACTTCATTTCCAGCTATTGACTCAATTTATGCTATGTACTGCCCTAATGAGTACAATTTGCCTGAATTGACAGCTGGTACTACTGGCCGTTATGATGTTACCTACAATGTAAGTTCGGATGCAGTTGATCAGTATACAGGTGATAATAGTGCCTCTTATTCATTCTTTGCAACAGATAGCCTTTATTGTAAAGGCCGTTTTGACTTTGTAAACAACCGTCCATTCGTATCTTTATATACTTCTGCCAGTGGTACACCTTATATCTGGGGTCCTACTTACTATGTAGCTAAAGGTGGTGCATCTGCAGAAAGAGTTCAGTTTTCTTTGTCATGTAGCACAGGCCAGGGACCAATTCCTGCCGGTACTGAAGTAAATGTATATGTTTTCAAATGGGTTGATGGTTCTAATGGCCAGCCAGTTGATAGCTTTATGGAGAATGGTGAATTGCAGTTATTAGGTCTTGCAAAAAAGAGGTTTAATGGTACTACAGATTCTGTTGATGGTTATTTTACTGCTTATGTTACTGACTCATTAGGTGATTCTGCTACTATTTTCCTTCAAGATAATAGCTGGTACTACATTGGAGCTGAAATGCCTTCTGTAGGTACTTCTACTGTATTCTATATGGGATGTGATGGTACTAGTGATGCTTATCCACGTACTTATGGACGTAGTCATTTCCATAATATTTACGAGTATTCTACGCCTGTATGGGCTGGTGATAGAAGTGGTACTAATAGCCAAATCGATAATCCAGGTAGTGCTATGATGCATTGTCAATTTGGTCGTTCGGCTTATGTTGATTCTGTAGTATTTGACTCACAGAGAGGCCTTATTGCAAATGTTCCTTTGTGGGTAAATAATCATCCTGATACCAGCCACCACACTAACATAGGTATAAAGGCTGTTTCAAATGTTTATTCTAAATTTGAAGTATTCCCTAACCCAGCTAGTGAGTTTGTAAATGCTTCTTTGGATTTATTTGCTACAGCTAATTTGGTGACTTTCTCTATC
Source organism: Chitinophagaceae bacterium (assembly GCA_947456055.1). Classification (GTDB taxonomy): domain Bacteria; phylum Bacteroidota; class Bacteroidia; order Chitinophagales; family Chitinophagaceae; genus Nemorincola. The sequence goes on along the minus strand of CANGSR010000023.1, from coordinate 4,717 downwards.
GTTGATGCTAACGGTCGCACTGTTGCTAAGGAAGTTCATACAAATGTTAAGAACGATACTTACAAATATGCTACTACTACAATGGCTGCTGGTAATTACTACCTGATGGTTAATGTAGATGGTCGCAGTATCTTCAAGAAATTCACTGTTATCAAGTAATTTCAATTATAGTTTTTTTGATAAATGGCCTCCAATTTGGGGGCCATTTTATTTCTATCTATTGTTACGAGATAATTTACAACGATGGTCTTGTTACTCTTTTATACAAGTATAGGTGATACTACTTATTGACAATCAATAAGTTACAAAATTATTAGATTAGGTTGTTATATTCAAATTGGATTACCTGATTGTTGAATATTGTGATGTGTTTGTAGTCGATCTAATAGAATAGAAAACTTTTTTACCGATTGCCTATTTTAGCTGCAATTTTTAATTTGAAGTATTTTAATGACCAGGAATTGTGTAGTATTATTTAGGTAGGATACGATTGTAAATGGAATTTAGTGAACGTTATCACAAGGTAAACGTTTATGGTAGTACCCGTCTTTGATTGAAATTTGTTGTACCTATTAAAGGCTATTAAGGAAACTTGTAGCCAATGCCCAAATCGAAACCAAATGTTTGGTTTTGGGTTCCTGTAATGAAGTGGAAGGATTGATTTACTTGTATTTTGGTATTTACCTCATAGCTTATTCCCTGAGTAAAAACAATAGATATAGTCTTGTGCCCAGTATTATCGTTATTGTCTACTTTGGTTATATCAGTTTTTGTGTATGAACTCTGGTTTAAGTTTTCAGAGTTGTATATAAAACCTGTACCACAGTAGGGTTGTAGTTTCTTTTTGGTTGGTAGAACGTAATATTGTAGTGTTATAGGTATCTGAAATTGATTAGTACTCAGTAGTTTGTATTTATCCTCGGTATTTATTACTTTATTAAAGTCTTTCTGCTGTACATAACCTGCTTCTACACTTAAGTGAGCGTTTATTTTCTTTTGTACATAAACACCGGTATTTTTTTTATTTACTTTACTACCCTGGTCGAAGTTATTTGTATTCAATGATAGTGATTCACCAGTTTTAAGACTTATTGTAGTGGTAGCTTTAGTATTTTCTTTTTTAGCATACTTTATCCTTGCTTCAGCACATAAGCTTCCTAATAGCATTAAAGCTATTGGAAAACATGCTTTTGATATTTGCGTTAGATACTGCATTTAGTAGTACTAAAATAACGAAATATTGTGTAGGATATTGTTAAAGTTCAGAAAATTATTTTGTTCCACGTGGAACAATTGGTTTTTGACCTGCTTTGTTCCTTTCAATGGGCAGACTATAGCTTAAGTAGATTTATTGATAGGGTATGAGGCGGCAAATTTAGGCTACAAGATAGAGTTAACTTATCTTTGCGCAATATGTTTCCAGAATATGATGTAATAGTGGTTGGGGCAGGCCATGCAGGATGTGAGGCTGCTGCTGCTGCTGCCAATATGGGTTCTAAGGTACTGTTAGTAACTATGAACATGCAGACCATTGCCCAGATGAGTTGTAATCCGGCTATGGGTGGTATTGCTAAAGGACAAATAGTACGTGAGATTGATGCAATGGGTGGTTATAGTGGTATAGTGAGTGATAGGAGCACAATACAGTTTAGGATGCTCAACAAGTCTAAGGGGCCAGGTATGTGGAGTCCACGTACACAGAATGACAGGCATCTGTTTGCTGCTACATGGCGTGAAATGCTGGAGAAGACACCTAACGTTGATTTTTGGCAGGATATGGTTAAGGGATTAATTGTTTCACGTGGAACAATTGAAGGTATAGTAACCGGAATGGGTGAGGAGATTAGGGCTAAATGCGTGGTACTGACCAATGGAACCTTCTTAAATGGGGTAATTCATATAGGGGAGAAGCAATTTGGCGGTGGAAGAATGGGAGAAAAGGGTGCAACAGGTCTTACTGAGCAACTGGTTGAATATGGTTTTGAAAGTGCAAGGCTTAAAACGGGTACTCCACCTAGGATAGACGGTAGAAGCCTTGATTATTCTAAGATGGAGATACAGAATGGCGATGATGAAGTAGTAGGATTCAGTTATTTGCCTATAGAAAAGATTAAAAAAGAGGCACAAAGGTGCTGCTGGGTTACTTACACCAGTCCTGAGGTGCATGAAATACTAAAAACGGGCTTTGAGCAGTCTCCTATGTATCAGGGACGTATAAAAGGCAGTGGTCCTAGGTATTGCCCTAGTATAGAAGATAAGATAAGCCGCTTTGCTGATAGAAGCAGGCATCAATTGTTTGTAGAACCCGAAGGTTGGAATACAGTGGAGATATACGTGAATGGGTTTAGTACTTCTTTACCCGAACATGTACAGTATAAAGCTTTGAGAATGGTGCCAGGTTTCGAGAACTGTAAGTTTTTTAGACCGGGATATGCTATTGAGTACGATTATTTCCCACCTACACAGTTGAAATTCACTCTGGAAACTAAATTAATCAAGAATTTGTTCTTTGCAGGACAGATCAATGGTACTACAGGGTATGAAGAAGCTGCTTGCCAGGGTTTAATGGCTGGAATTAATGCCAGTAGGAATGCGCATGAGCAGGAACCAGTAGTATTGCAAAGGAGTGAAGCATATATAGGTGTGCTTATTGATGACCTTATTAATAAGGGCACAGATGAGCCTTACAGGATGTTTACGAGCCGAGCAGAGTTCAGAACATTGCTTAGGCAGGATAATGCAGACTTGAGGCTAACTGAATTGGCACATAAAATAGGCTTAGCATCAGACCAAAGACTTGACCTTATGAATGCCAAGAAGGATAAAGTAGCTAGAATTAAATCATTATTGGCTGATTTTACCCTTAATAAGGAAATGACAGACCAGTTTTTGATTGACAATGATTCAAGCGTACTGTTAGATAAAACAAAAGCGGGTAAATTATTACTAAGGCCAGGAATTGGTATTAAGGAAATGATGGCTGCCATTCCAGCACTCAGTGAAGCAATTAGTGAATCCGACCCGTTGATACTGGAGCAGGTCGAAATCCAGATGAAGTATGATGTCTATATTGAGAAAGAGCAGGAGCTGGTAAAAAAGATGTCAACTCTGGAAGAGTTGATGATTCCGGAAAATTTTAATTACGACAAGCTTTCAGCTATCTCAACCGAGGCAAGGCAAAAACTCCAAAAAATTAAGCCACGGACTTTGGGACAGGCAAGCAGGATAAGTGGTGTGAACCCAAGTGATGTGCAGATTCTTATGGTCTATATGGGTCGTTAAATTGCCCAAAATAAAGCCGTTTAAAATTGAATAATTCCCTACCAATGTAAGGACAAAATAAAATAAGCGCAAAAAAGGCACTTAAGGCAAAAATGGCTTGTTTTTGGTGCTTTTTTGGCTAAAATCGTTAAAAAGTAAAGAGGAGATAAATAGGGTATGCTTGAGGCCTCAATTCTGCATTATTGTAAGTATCAGGAGCGTTGCCACATGGAAGTGAGGAACAAACTCTATGAGTTGGGGTTTACAACGCCTGAAGTAGAAAGGCAGATTTCTTTACTTATAGAAAATGGGGTACTGAATGAAGAACGGTTTGCAGTATTGTTTGCCGGTGGTAAGTTCAGGATGAAACACTGGGGTAGGGTAAAGATAAAGCAAGAGTTAAAGATCAGGAAGATATCCGACTATTGCATCAAGAAAGCAATGAAGGAAATAGACGATGAGCAGTATATGCATACCCTTGAAAGGCTGGCTACTAAAAAAGCTGAGGAACTAAAAAAGGACAGAAGTAGCCTGGCACGTAAGGGAAAGCTGTACAGGTACCTTTTGCAGAAAGGATATGAGCAGGACCTCGTGCTTGGTTTTGTAAAAGATTTACTATAAAAAGTATATTATTTAATACATTTAGCATACCTTTGAATTACTAATAATTTGTCTCTTATGGTGCAACAAGTCACAGAAGGTGTAAATATTATGGTGGAGAGTTTTTACCAACCCATGCAGTCTAATCCATTAAATTCAGAGTACCTTTTCGCATACAGAATTACCATCGAGAATCTGACTATTTATCCTGTGAAATTATTGAGCAGGCATTGGCACATTGTAGATAGTAATGGTACACATAGGGAAGTGGAAGGAGATGGGGTAGTAGGGCAGCAACCTGTAATTACACCAGGTAGTAGTTACCAGTATACATCTGCCTCAAATATGCATAGCGATATTGGCAAAATGTATGGTTCTTACCTGATTGAGAACCTCTTCAATAAGAGGAAACTAACAGTAAAAATTCCTGAATTCTTATTGATAGTGCCTGCAAAAATGAACTAAATCCTACTTAATAATAGAAATAGCAAACCTGCCTTTTAGTAATGGGCAGGTTTGCTATTTTAGGTTTAGACTCAAATCTTTTATAGTACCCAGTCTAAATAATTATCCCTGGATATTTTTGTAAAGGGTACGTCGGGATATGTTTTGGCAAAGAACTCAGGTAGCTTAGCCTTTGCCTTTGGGGAAAGTTTAAATTCAAATGCACTGGTTTGACCATTGGAATATTCAATCAGGTCAATTTCCTGCTGGTCATAGGTTCTCCAGAAATAGTATTGGGCATCAATTCCTTTATAGGCATTGCGCTTAATGCGCTCATAAATCAGGTAGTTTTCACACAGTATTCCCATGTCATCCCGTAATGGAGGTAACCTGAAATCTTTGATAATGGCAT
>CANGSR010000022.1 GCA_947456055.1 Chitinophagaceae bacterium | reverse complement strand
CATTAGCTGATGGTTTGAATAATATGCCCCACCAGTATTATACCACAATTCAGCATTAGTAGAGTCTATCGATAAACCTTTTTTCAATTCCACAATTGCTTCGGGATATTTACCCTTGCTTCCATATTCATTCCAGGCCCTCTTCATGTAGAAATCACTAATGAGTTTATACATACCAGGCAAGGTAGGATAGGTAGGATAAAGCTGGGCAACCTTGTCTACATTCTCCTTAGCCTTGTCAATTAGGCCAAGCTTGTAGTAGGCTATTCCCCTGTTTAAGTATCCCGCCACAAAAGTATTGTGGATGGTAAGTGCATGGTCAAGCAGTTCAATAGCTTTATAAAGATATTCCTTACGTTTTATACTGTCGGTCTGGAAATCGGCCTGGGTTACATCGGCAGCGGCTACATTGCCCAATACCAATACACTGTTTGGTACTACCTTAAGGTCAGCAGAAAACAGGGTATTATCATTTATCCATTCTGCATTCCTGGTAATGGTTTTGTAGCCTGCAGCTACTATTACAATGCCCATAAAACCAGCCATTGCTACCATAGCCGTTTTCTCAGGCTTAATTTTTTGGAAGGCATAATAAATAAAGTAAGCCAATGCAATTGCAAAGCCCACCGAAGAGTGATAGATAAGACGCTCACCCATTGTGGCACCAATATCAAATACAATATTGCATATCAGTATGAAATGGGCAAGGAAATAGGCTATGGCAAAACAAAGAACACTTTTAAAGTCATCGGCTATTGGAGTATTTTTTTTCACAATTGCCGGTTGCTTTTTAGGTAACAAAAGGAACATAGAAACTGTAATAGCCCCATAAATAATGGCAGATAGCCAAACCAAAGGATGGCCAAAATCTTTGTATGGAATAGAGTTATACGAATAATCGGCAGATAGGGGGTGTGGCCAAACCAACAGTTTTAAATAATTGAGAGATGTAGCAATTTCTGTAGCCAGCTTTTCACTCACGGAGGCAAACACATAAGGGTTATTAAGCACCTCACTATCTGAGTTTTCGCCACTGGCAGTAACAATACTTAACCTTATTGCCATGTATAAACCTATTACAACAAAAAAGGGCAGGAAGGTAATAATGCTCTTCTTAATAGAGTTTCCATTAAACAGGTATAGCGATAAAGGCAGCAAAACAACCATAGTAATGGCATATTCTTTAGATAAGAATGCCAGGAAATAGCTACCTAATGCAGCCCAAAGCATCCACTTCTTACCAAACTCCTGGTATTTAAATGTGTAGATAAAAGTAAGGCTCATGAACAGGAGGGACATGATTTCATCACGGCTTTTCACATTTGCCACCACCTCGGTATGTATGGGGTGTATGGTAAACAATATGGCTGCCAATAAGGCTATTATAGGGCTGTTTTTCAATACCACATACCTAAGGAAATATAGGAGCACAACCACCGAAAGAACATACCACAGCACATTAAACACATGCCGCACATGCATATCACGTTCCAGTTTTTCCTCCTGTTTGCCATGAACTCCGTATGATATGTTTTGCTTTAGTACACTATCTACAGTACCAGCCTTTATAGCCCCAAGAAATTCCTGCTCAATAGCAAACGTAACAATAGATAAGGGCCTGAAACGACCACCTTTCAACTGGTTAATGGTATTGAGTTGCCTGTAGTAGCTGTCATAGGCATCCCTTGAAAGGATTTTATAAATGCCGGAGACACCTTCCTGCACATACTCATTCTTCACTATTACTATACCGTCATCATGGGCATACTCATTTTTATATGTATTTATGTAAAAGATAAATGCAAGGACAGCCACAATCACTGCCTGCATTTTAAATCCATAAATAGACCATTCGTTGGATGGCGATGCAGCAGCAGATTCAGGCAAACCAGTATTCAAAGGTGCTATTTGCACCTCAGGTTTCACTGATTGTTCAGGTTTTGTACTTAGTTTTTTGGCCATTGTATTTGTGTGGAACCCAAAAATAATTATTTATGGAGTTTAAAGGTATATTTATTGGAGGGGAATTCAAATTTTGCTGAAGTATTAAATCACTGTTACCTAATATTACCTTTTAAAACAGAATTTAAAAGGTAATTGAAGCCCGAACAATACTGGATTCAATATATAGAAAAAGGGTAACGGAAGACCGTTACCCTTTTAGCTTAAATGAAATTTAAATATTAGTGAGCAACAACAACATGGCCAGTAGAACGTGAACCATTAGCGATAAACTCATAGAAATAAACACCATTTGGCAATTCGTTAGTGTTGAAAGAAACCTTACCATTGCTTACGTTACCCAGATTTTGAGTAGCAACAGTTTGACCCATTACATTGCTTAAAGAAGCAGAAACACTTGAAGTAGCAGTTAAATTGAATTCGATATTGAATACATTTGAAGCTGGGTTAGGATACATTTTGAAAGCAGATGTAGACGCTGTATTGTTAGCAGCCAATGAAGCATCACAAATAGTAACACAACCAGTACAAGAAATGTGGAATAAAATCCTAGGAATCTGTAAGAAAGAAGCACCACCAGTGCTAGTCCAGGCCCACTCAGGAATGTAGAATCCACCCCAACCAGCATCGCCAGCACATTCTCTTTTGAAATGACCTACAGAGTGGTCAGCAGACCAACCATATTCCATGAACTGAACAATACCAGTAGAACCACTAGTACCATTAAAAACTATTTGTGGAAGGAAAGAACCGTATTTAAAAGTACCATCAACATACTGTACTGTATCTCTTGGAACAGAACCAGTAGTAGGATAAGTAGCATCACCACTCTTAAAAGATACAGCAGCACCAATACCATTACCTGCTGGAACAGCAAATGCTGGGCTTAACGCAAATGCTTTAGCAAAATACATAGTAGTTGATGTGTCAGCTTCGTGTAAGTTGAAAGAATATGTATGCTCAGAATTTGTAGTAGAACCAGTACCATTACCTGCAGTATTGTTCAAGCTATCGTGGAACAATTGAAGATAACGTAAAGTATCTACACAATAATCAGACATGCCGGTAAAAAAGAATGTCTGAAGATCAGAAGTGTTTGAACCATTACCGTAAACCAAACCGAATCTTAATTGGTCAGTTACAGCCCTTTTAGCAGGAGATGCATAGCTACGACCATAAATACCAACTGCTATTACAGAGTCAACTGTATAAGCATCGGTAGCTCTTAGTGCTAATGATCCACATGGGAAAATAGTATTATTCCAGAAATTATCAAATGGAACAATAACTAAACCTACAGAAGTCCATGTATTGTTACCAAAAGTACCATCAGAGAAACCGAAAGTTGACGTAGTATCGTTCCATAATGTCATTAAACTAGAACCTGTACTTGGAACACCATGACATCCACCAGATGCATAGGCGTTGTTAAGGAAAGTATCGGCATAGTCATACCAACGACCCAAGGTAGTAGTAGTACGGGCAGCTGTATTTGCAGCCTCAGAACTATTGCCCAAAGACTGGCCACTAAAACTAGCCGTTTTTGCAGATAGGTTTTCTTGACGGGCAAGGAGAGAACTTGTCGCCTCCTGACCGTTTACAACTCCCGCAATTGTGCCTGCGGCAAATAGTAAAAATAATTTCTTCATTGTTTGCTTTTTTGAATTGTTATTTGAATTTTGGCTAAAGGTACGCTATTCGGTATTATTTTTTAAAAAAGTTTACTTTTAATTTGGCAAAAGGCCACCTTGTTGCCAGGTAATATTTTACATATAATATAATTGATTGAGCTAAGTGCTTAATAAGACATTTATAGAGCTATAGGCCAATTTCAAGAAGGTTCTTTTATCTTTGCATATCATCAGCCTTCCAGTAATTATTATTATCCATTTATAGACTGGCTATGTTTATAAAAGTTTAAGGCATGATTAAATAAACAAAATATGCTACCTGAATTTGACAATACTGAAATTGCTTTCCGTTACCGCAGCGATAAAGAGATAAAAAGAGCAAAATTTCTCTTTTCTTCCATGGGTTCACCTGCACTAACCAGCATTGGGATGAAAATGACCAAAATGGCTCTATCCTGGAAATTACCTATACAGGGCTTAATAAAAAGCACCTTGTTCGACCAGTTTTGCGGTGGGGAAACTATGGAAGAGGCCGGAAAAACTGCGGCTATGATTGGTAAATACGGCGTAAGTACCATTCTAGATTATGGTGTAGAGGGTAAGGAAAGTGAAAGTGATTTCGACAGGGCTGTACCAGAGTTTATCAAGGCTATTAAATTTGCTGCTTCGGGCAAAAATATCCCCTTCATCAGTGTTAAAATTACTGGTTTCGCTTATTTCGCACTACTTGAAAAGATACATAGCGGTGCAACACTCAATGACAACGATAAGGCTGCCTGGAAAAGGGTATATGACAGGATTGACTTCATTTGCAGCAATGCTGCAACACATGGCATAATGGTATTGGTAGATGCAGAAGAAAGCTGGATACAGAAACCAGTGGATGAACTCACCAATGCTATGATGGAAAAGTATAATAAAGAAAGGGCAGTAGTGTTTAATACCTTCCAGCTTTACTGTCACGACAGGCTCGAATTTCTAAAGAAATCGTATGAAGTAGCTAGCTCAAATGGCTATATATTAGGGGCTAAGCTGGTACGTGGAGCCTATATGGAAAAAGAAAGAGCACGTGCTGCAGAAAAAGGATACCCATCACCTATACAACCTGATAAGGCATCGACCGACAGGGACTATGATGAAGCTGCATTATTTTGTTTGCAGCATTTAGATAAGTTGGCATTATTTATTGGCTCTCATAATGAGCAAAGCTGCCTGAAAGCCGCCAAATACATGGCTGACAATAATATCCCGGCAAATACTAATAAGGTATACTTCTCACAGCTATATGGCATGAGCGATAATATTTCATTCAACCTGGCAAATTCAGGCTACCATGTGGCCAAGTATCTTCCCTATGGCCCTGTAAAAGATGTGCTCCCTTACCTTATGCGCCGTGCCCAGGAAAACACCTCAGTTGCTGGCCAGACAGGCCGTGAACTAGGCCTGATAGATAAGGAGTTGAGAAGGAGGAAGCTTTAGAGAAGTAGAAAGTAGAGAGTATAAAGTAGAAAGATAGATTTTGTAGGTTGTAGATAGTCGTTAGTACATAGTCGTTAGTACATAGTCATTAGTACATAGTCGTTAGTAGATTCTACCTAATAGCAGTGCTTTTACCTTGTGCGTTTTAACTTTTGACTTTTAAATTTTTACTTTTTAATTTATAACCGGCTTCCAAAAATCCTTCCACTGTTGGGGTGTAAGGGCATCATTAGCATTGAAGTTGCCTATTTTTGTGCGACGTAATTCCTGTAGATAGGCACCACAACCTAGAGCCTGGCCAAAATCATTGGCTAAGGAACGGATATAAGTCCCAGTGCTACATAATACCCTGAAATGAACCTCGGGTAGATTAATCTTAAGAATTTCAAACTCACCTATTATCACTGGTCTAGCATCAAGCACCACTTCCTTACCAGCCCTTGCAAGGTCGTAAGAGCGTTTGCCGTCTTTTTTTATAGCAGAATGGATAGGGGGTACCTGCATAATATCACCAATAAATGGCTGTGTAGCATCTAGAATTTGCTGTTCTGTGATATGCTCAAATGGCTTAAAATCTTCGGGCTCACTTTCCAAGTCGTAGGTGGCTGTAACTGCACCAAGATGAAAAATCCCGGTGTATTCCTTTGGCAGTTGTTGGTAATCAGATATTTTTTTGGTCATCTCACCTGTGCAACAAATGAGTAATCCTGTTGCCAAGGGGTCGAGAGTACCTGCATGGCCTATTTTGGCACGGCAGGTTATCTTAATAAGGTTTACGGCATCGAATGATGTCCATTTATAAGGCTTGTCAACCAGTATGACACCACCTTTTTTCAATTCGGCCAGCGAAGGTCTTTTTTGCATTGGGGCAAAGGTAATTCTTAAATGGGATTTTGGGGTATTCCGGGCAATTCCCCTTTATTGTTTGGCTAGAGGGTCTATTTTAGTGTCATTTACATGCCATGCCCGCTCGTGCAGGTAGTAAAGAAACATTTTTGTAAGCAATTCCAGCAAGCCTATTTTAGCCCCCAGGCTTATATGCCCGGTAACTAACCACCCCAACAAAACAGTATCCAATGTACCTACAATTCGCCATGATATTGTTTTTAATAGATGCCGTTTTATGGTTGGGTCCTTTTCAAATTTCTTTAATAGTGCATCAAATATCATGGGCTAAAATTAAATAATTAGGGGTGAAAATTTAGCACTCAAATTAATTGGAATATGGATAAGTGATTTTTCATCAAATAAATGCGGCTTACTTTAAACTCCCCTTCTTCCATTCCTTAAAATTATCCCGAATCCACATTTTCATTTCGAGGTCGGTGCCGGCACGGGCAAATTCGTAGGCCATAGGGTATGTATTCATAAAGCTCACCAGGGTATCGGCGGTGAGGCCGGTTAGTGAATTGACTAATACCTGGGTGTAGCGGGTATCAATAAATTTCTGCTCCATGTCGTTTTTAAAGTTCGATTTGAAGCGTTTATTGTCTTTATAGCTTTTAGACATTTTTTGAACAGCCGAACCAATTAACCCGCTTACGCCGATTCCACCATCAAAGGTTACTTTAGGTTTTAGTGTCTTGGTATTTAAATCTTTACTGAATAATTCAGACATTTCGGCTGAATCTTTTTGGTAGCGGGTATAACCTTTCAGTACAAATTCATCCATTTTCACATTAAGCTGAACCATAGCCACATTCATAAAGATATTTGGATTGGCTGTAAACAGCCTGGTATTAAAACCCGGAAAGGTTGCTGAAATGATATTGGCATATTGTGCCGGTATTGTAAAATTACCATCGGCATCAGTTGTAGTAGATTGGTTAGTTGCTTGGTTTACCAACACTACTCCATTCAATGGTTGGGTATTAAAACTATCTGTGATGCGCCCATGCAGGATTTGCCCACTTACATTTTGGACAAAAAACAATAATACCAATATGATACAAACCTGGCGCAATAGAATATAATTAGGTGGGTAAAGCTAAAAAACCTTACCCACCAATCATTCTATATAACAATGAAATTGGGAATACTTTAAGACGATTAGTTATTATTTGCCCTGCAATTTGGCCAAAAGGTCAATGTATTGTTGCATAGCATCATCGGCAGATGTACCTTCCAATTTGGCCCATGCATTATGCTTTGCCTTGGCAATAAAGTCAAATGGATTTGATGGGCCGGAGTCTGGTGCATCACCATCATTAGCCTGCTTGAAAAGACTGTATAATTTCAGAAGGGTATCATTATCAGGGCGTGAAGTCAGTAATTTACTATCTGCTACTGCTTTTTCGAAAGTTTCTCTCAATGTCATAATCTGGCCTTTTATATGGGCAAATGTATTTATTATTGGTGATAAACAAATTGCTGAATAACAGTGATACTGAGAATTTTTACCTTTATTTTTCCGCAACAAATGGCATCTTAAGGGTTATTTATTTCAATAAACCATTTATGAGTCTTAAATTTGAACATGTAAATTGAAATCAATGAAACTGGCAGACTTGAATCCAAATCTTTTGTACACCTATGCCGATTATCTGAAATGGCAATTTGAAGAGCGTGTAGAGTTAATCAAGGGGAAGATTTTTGAATTAAGTGCACCAAATAGTATGCATCAGGAAATTTCCGGGTATATTTATCTGTCAATAGGTAATTACCTAAAGGGAAAGCCATGCAAGGTTTTTTCAGCACCATATGATGTACGCATACCCCGGAAAACAAAAGACGACAAAGATGTAATTACTGTATTGCAGCCAGATATTTGTGTGGTTTGTGATAAATCAAAACGAGATTTAAGAGGGTGCTTTGGTGCACCTGATATAGTTGTAGAAATTACATCTCCCAGCAATAATGTAAATGAGCTCAAAAATAAATATGAAATTTATGAGGAAGCCGGAGTAAAAGAATATTGGGTTGTATTACCAGAGCCTAAAACTTTTTTGGTCTATACCCTGGTTGAAGGAAAATACCATGCTTCCCGCCTTATGGTAGCCGGTGATGTTTTTCAATCTTCTGTTTTAGAAGGGTTTTCGCTTAATCTTAAGGATATGTTTGATAGCCTGGATTAATTAAGACTTCTAAAATCTACCGGTACCAATTTACTACAACCTGGCTCCTGCATAGTCACCCCATAAATTACATCTACGGCTGCCATTGTTTGCTTATTATGGGTTACGATGATGAACTGTGAGTTGTCTGAAAACTTACGGATCATCTGTGTAAACTTACCCACATTGGCATCATCAAGCGGTGCGTCCACCTCATCAAGTATACAGAATGGGGCGGGCTTAATGAGGTAAATGGCAAATAGGAAGGCAGTAGACGTCAAAGTTTTCTCGCCACCCGATAGCTGGGTAAGGGTACTTGGCTTCTTTCCTTTAGGCTGTGCATAGATTTCAATATTACTATCAGCGAGGTTTTCAGGGTCGGTGAGGCGGAGATCGCAATTATCTTCGGCCGTAAACAAAGCTTTAAATACCTGTACAAAATTGGTCCTTACCAGGTCGAAGGTTTCACTGAATTTTGCATTGGCTGTATTTTCAACTTCCTCAATTGTTGATAGCAATGATTCCTTTGCATTTACCAGGTCGTCACGTTGCTCCACAATAAAGTCGTTGCGCACCTTCATTTCATTATAAGCCTCAATCGCAGTAGGATTAATATCGCCCATATTCTCCAGGCGCTTTTTCATTTTTTCTGCTTCGGCTACAAGTTCCTCTACTGTTTGGGTAGTTTTTCTTTCTTCATCCAGTATCTCATCAAGCACCACCTTAAACTCAATATTGAGGCGTTCACTCATCCCAGCTACCTTTACCTTCATGGCAGCCAGTTTTTCCTTTATACCACCTAGCAGGTATTCCGATTGTTCCTTTTCCCTGCGCTTTTGGTTTAGCTTACCTTCTTGCGCAGTAATATTATTACGCTCTTCATAAAAAGCCCTATCCTTTTCGTTGAGGGCTTTTTCTTCAGCTTCTTTACGGCTTAGCAGGGTATATAATTCATTTTCACCTGACTGCAATAATTTCTCGGTATCTGTAAGTTGGGTGCTTACCAACTGCAACTGGTCATTACTATTGCTAATTTGCTTTTTAAGGTCGTTGTACTGATTGTTCCTGAACCGTAGTTCCTGTCTTAGCCCATCTAACTTACTATGCTGGCGGGTTACGGCTATATTTTGCTGGTTGAACTGTTGGGTAATATTATTATATGCCTGCTCCACGGTACGGAAATCGGCCTCAGCATTTTTGATGTTTTGTTGCAGAGCATCCAGTTCGGCAGTTATTTTTTCCAGTTCGTCACGTGTACCAAGAATATTATCATGGGTCTGGTCTAGCTGGTCCTGGATATCTTCAAGTCGTTTGTCGCCTGTTTGGTTCAGGTGCTCAAAATTTTCAATCTTATTGCCCAGGTTTACAATCTGGTTTTGCAGCTTGAAAATTTCCTGGCGGGTTTGTTCAATAGCCTTGTCATTTAAAGACATATTGAACCCGGCCAATTGCTTTTGGGTATCAGCTACCAATTGTTTCAGGCTAGTAGTCGTTTCGGTGAGTTCAACTATCTCTTTGGCCAGTCGCTCCAAGTTTTTGGCACGACCTATTTTATTACCTTCAAACAGTCCTACCGAACCGCCACCAAGGGTATAATTACCCCTTATCATTTTACCGTTTTTACCGACTAGTACCTGACCTTCTGCCAGATTGATGCCTGTAATATCGGCACCATCGTTGGTAATAAACACATGGCCTAGTAAATGCCTGGCAAGGTCGGCATATTGTTCATCTACAGTTACTACATCAAGGGCCGCTACCGCCTCATTGATTGCTGTGGTAGACTTGCTATGCATTGCAGGTATATGACTCAGGATAAAAAAGTTGGCCTTACCCTTTTTGTTTTTGTCCAATAAAGATACTGCCCTTGCAGCCTCATCGGTATTGGCAACTATGTAATAATTGAGGTAATTGTCCAACACATTTTCGAGTGATGTGCGGTATTCATTTTTTACAACAAATACATCTGATAGCAATGGCGCACTATTATCCCATTCCTTATTCTTTTTCAGGAATTTGATACTCTCCGGATACCCTTCCAGACTATCTACCAGAGATTTTAGCAGGTCGTGCTCGTTGCGGCGACTATCCAGTTTTCGGTTTTCTTCAGCCAGTTTCGACCTGAATCCCTCCATCTGTTCCTGGCCCTCCAGGATTTTATTTTTTACTTCTTCCTGCTTTTTAATCAGGTCTTTAAGCTCTAATTGTTTGTGTACCAGTTTTTCCTCGGTATCGGCCTTATCATGGCCAAGCTGCACTATCTGGGTGGCACGCTGTGCTTTTTCGCTTTGCACCTGCTGCATACTGCGTTGCAGGTTCATCACCGAAGTATCGGCAATAGCCACTTTTTTCTCGGCATCAAACTGGCTACGCTGACGCAACTGGTATTCGTTGCGCAATTGTTCCAACACTTTCTTTTTATCATCAAAGGTTTTGCGCTTTTCATCCACGCTCATCCTATTGATTTCCAGGTCTGACCTCAGTTTTTCCAGAATCGTGTTTTCGTCAACTATCTGCTTATCGCTGAAAGCGATTGATTCTTCCAGTTTCAGCGATTGAGTAGCCGCACCTGCTAAAAACTCACGCAAGGTTTTTTCCCGCTCCCGAAGGTGGTCTAGTTTTTGCGAGGCCAATTTTTTATCACTTTCCAACTGGCGCACCCTGTTCAGCAATTCATTGAATTGCTTTTGGAGGCCATTCAGCTCTTTTTCCTTCTCTATTAGTTTTACCTTCTGTTGCTCAATAGATGCTTCCTCGGTGGCTACCAATGCTTCAAGTTGGCTCTTGCGGTCGGTTTCCGCATCGTGCTGGTCGTTGAGGGCCTTGTATTGTTCATTAAAGTGTTCCAAAGATGCTTTGGCCAACTCTATGCTTACCTCTTTATATTCAGCTTTTATATTAAAATAGCGTTCTGCCTTTTTAGCCTGACTCTCTAATGTGCGCAGGTTATTGCCAATTTCGAACAGGAGGTCTTCGATACGTGAAATATCGAGCTCGGTGGCTTCCAGTTTTTGTTTGGCTTCTTTTTTACGGGTTTTGTAGATGGAAATACCTGCAGCCTGTTCCAGCATGCGGCGGCGGGCCCCTTCCTTATCCTTAATGATGTCATCTACCATGCCCAGTTCTATAATGGCATAGGAGTCATTGCTTACCCCGGTATCAAGAAACAGGTTATGGATATCCTTGAGGCGGCAGCTTACATCATTTAGACGGTATTCGCTTTCTCCGTTTTTATAAAATTTGCGGGTAATGGTAACCGTGGTAAACTCGGTGGGGAGTAGGTTGCGGGTATTTTCGAAAGTAAGGGAAACCTCGGCCATGCCAGAGGCCACCCTGGTGCGTGAACCATTGAAAATGAGGTCGTCGAGGTTATCGGAGCGAAGGGTTTTAATTTTGTGCTCACCTATTACCCAACGTATGGCATCCACAATATTTGATTTGCCACAACCATTCGGCCCAACAATACCAGTGATAGGATTATCGAGTATTATATGGGTTTTGTCGGCAAACGACTTGAACCCTTTTATTTCCAATGACTTTAACCGCAAAGCTTTATATTTAATGAAGGGGGCAAAGATAGGTAAAACAAAAAATGTCTAAACTAATAAATCGTTTAGAATTTGAGACCTGTAGGATTACGGTATGTATTCCAAAAAAGAATTAATTCAATTTGCTTTTTGATCGGCTTGACCCGATAAAGAAGTGAAATTCGCTTGTTTATTATTGTTACATAGTGCTTTCCTCTTTTATCCTTTTTCAATGCCCCAATAAATGGTTGGTGAGAAAGAACGATTAATTTATCTTGAACTGCTGTCATGAAATTATTAATTTCCTGTTCAGTCCATTCTTTATTAAGATAATTTAGATTATCAACATAGCTAATTATAGCTTTTTGAGTCCATCTTACTTCATAAACCATTGGGGATACATTTGTTTGACTTGTTCATGTGTAAACAATTCTCCACGGTCTGCTTGCCTAATTGATTCATCAATGTCATCCTGAATATTTTTGGGCAGGGAGTCCCACCAATCATCATCAGTTTCAGACTCCAAAAGGCTTTGGATTTTTATTAATAAATCCTCATCAGCATTATCAATTGATTGCTTTACCTCCCTCCTCAATTCCAGCAATTCTATATTACTCATAAGCACAATGTTTATACAAAAATAAGAATTTCGCCTAAAACATATTCCTTTTTATCTGCGTTTTTTATCTTGCTATGCAAAAAAAAAGACTTGATAACTACATTTCTCTACGGTATCCTAATCACACTATCCACCACTTTTCTCCGCCTTAATTCCAGTTGCCAGGCAGCACCTACTACATTTCCATAACTTTTTATGCCCTGCTGTTGGTTGTGCATTTTTAGATAGTCATCATAAAGTTCGGTACTGTATTCAGCAGCTTCATTATTAAACTTCCTGCTGAGTTGTTCCAGGGTATCAATGTGGGTGGTGGTGAGGGGGTTGAGGTGGGCTTCAAGTGCATTGGCCACGATTGTATCCCTACGGTAAACCCTGCGGTGCACATATAGCCACATATTGAGGTATCCTGAATAACGGAAAGTGCTATCGGTAGTGGTAGAACAGAGGGCATAGGCCAACAGATTGGCATCATTTTCGGCAGCAATCCCTGCCTGATGCGCCATTTCGTGGCATAAGAGAAAGGGCATGCTGAAGCCAGGCAAATGGGTATCAATCTGCCCCTCGCCGGTAAACGGATTATAATAGCCCTCCACCCCAAGCCGCTCCATAAAATACCAGAAATAAGTAGGTTTGATACCCAGTCCATATTGTTTTACCCGGCTATCGGTATATAGGCGGTAAAAGTCAATTGCCCGTGTATTAATTTCCTTAAAAGGAAGGTTCTTGAAATGCGGGGCATATTCGTTTAGCCTTGTTACCAATAAACTATCGAAGACCACCAGAGCTGCTGAATCATTTTTGAAGCGTACTTTATTATTGGAGGAATGGCTCCAAATAGTGTCTACTAAATCCCAACTTTGGGAAAGGCCTGGTTTGTAATAGTTAGCACCCCAGCCCCAGATAAACAAGAGGTAAACAAACAAAACAATATTTACCAGTCTAAGAATTGAAGCCAATAATTGCCATTTGAACTGCCTGAGACGGATAATGAATTTAACCCATTTCGCAAGGGTAAGCAACAACATTGCACCACCTAAAATATACAAGGCATCACCTATGCTAATAGGCAAAAAACCCAATAGAATAAGCCTGAAATTTTGGTAATAGTAGTAAAAGATGTTATCGTATAGTACAATCCTGCCACTGTCCTCCTGAAAAACCAAGGAGCTAATAACCAGTAAAATTACCAGCAAGAAAAACAGGCCTACCTTCCTTTTCCAATTCAATTTGCAACAATCATTTTATTGCTATGAAGGTAAGCTATAGTTTTAGTTGGTGAGTATGAACGGCTGTTCTTTTGTGGATAATAAACAGAGGCCCTTTTAGTCTATGTCATTATAGACAGGAGTTGCCTTTGCTGCATATCGGATTATTAACAGCCAAAAGATAGCAATTCCTAAAGGAGCAGTAACGGATAGGAATACTATCCAGAGAATTTTAGTGCCCGGCTTTAGTTCCTTTAGCCTGGCCAGAATAACAATACAGTATATTAATACCGCAGCGGTAATGAAACCCGAAATGGCCAAAACCGTAAATAATTGTCCATAATTTTGGCTTGTGGCTGTAATTATTGTATGGGTATTTACTCCCTGTGATGAAGGCACTAAAATAAGGGTAAGATAATAGACAAGGCAAATTGAAAAACTTACAATTGGGAGAAAACAAATAATCCCTGTTCTTGTTTTCATTTTCTCGTCGAATAACATGATGTTTTGCATAGTGATATTTTGTCTGTTTTTTTAGATGGTATTCTACTAACTATTAAAAGTGGAATTTTACATTTCTATTGTAAAAAGCAAAGTTGCTTTCATTCAACTTTTAATTGTTATGAAATTCTGCTAATTAATTACATGATTTACCGGAGGGTTGTGTGTGTCAGGATTAGTTATCCTTAGATAAAAAAGCGATGTAGCCCGGCATTTATGTCGAGGAAAGAGGTATGAGTGAAATTGGCTTAGCCAAAATTAGTTTTCTGGGATTCCAAGCGCAATGAATTTCGGCTAAAGCCTAAATATATTATTGTATTATACCCCGACCTAAAGGTCGGGGCTACTGATTTACCGAATTAAAAACTGATAATTTGTAAAAAAGGAAAGTTTACAAATTTCACAACACAGACCGATAGACTGCAGCGGCAGAGAGCAATAATATGAATTATAACATTTTTCTCTAAAAGTCCCCTCTTACAACACCTGCGCTATCAAAAACTTCAAATACTGGGTGGTGGGGATATTCCTGATTATTGGGTGGTCGGAGGCCTGGGTTCTCCATTCTACCTGGCGAAGGGTTCGTTTGGCGTCTTTGGCAGCGAGGTCGATGGTATCGAGGAACATATCTGGTGGTACCAGGTTGGTGCAGGATGCTGTTACCAGGAATCCTCCGGGTTTTACCAGCTTCATGGCACGCAGGTTGATTTCCTTGTAGCCGGTTATGGCCTTCTGGATATTTTCCCTGCTCTTGGTGAAGGCCGGTGGGTCCAGCATCACCACATCGTATTTGGGACCTTCGGTAGCCCATTTCTTGAGTACGTCGAAGGCATTTACTGCCTCAAACTTACATTTATCGGCAAAACCATTTAGCTCGGCATTACGGCGGGCTGTAGCTACTGCGTTTTCAGAAATGTCCAATCCTAACACGCTTTTGGCACCATAATGGGCTGCATGCATGGAAAAGGTTCCTGTATAGCAGAATGCCTCTAGCACTACTGCGCCTTTTACTATATTCTGTATGGCACGGCGGTTGTCCTGCTGGTCGAGGAAATAACCGGTTTTTTGGCCATTTTCAATATCTACATGAAATTTCAGGCCATTTTCGTTCAGGATGATATTGGTATCGAAAGGCTCCGACAAAAAGCCTTTTATTTGCTCCATACCCTCAAGCGCACGAACGGGCACATCATTGCGCTCGTAGATACCCTTTGGTTCAAAAATTTTATTTAGGGCGGCAACAATTGCTCCCTTCCATTTTTCCATACCCAGGGAAAGGGTCTGGATAACGAAATAGTCATTGAATTTATCAATAATCAGGGCGGGCATCATATCGGCCTCTCCAAAAATGAGGCGGCAATTTTCAACATAGCCTATTTTCTTTCTATATTCCCAGGCGGCCCTTATGCGGCGGGCAATGAACTTATCGTCTATTACCTCGGTTTTATCACGGCTCATGAGCCTGATGCGTATTTGTGATGCAGGGTTATAATAACCCTGGCCTACAAACGACCCATTGTAAGAATAAACCTCTACTATATCACCGGCTTCTGCAGTTCCCTCACTATCACCTAGTTCATTTCCAAAAATCCAGGGGTGTCCGCTTACTACCCTATCGCCTATTTTTTTCCTCAAAAAGAATTTCGCCATAGTGCAAAGATATAGTTTAGTAATGATGGCTTAACCTAATCCTATTTCCTGCTGCCAAAATCTCTTATTCTTTTACAAACCGGCTGGTATTATTACCTTGATTAACAATATAAATACCAGTAGGCCAATTTTGCACATCAATTTGCAATTTGTTGGTGTTGGCAGGTATTATACGGGTGATTAATCTGGCATTGAGGTCAAAAATTTCTACAGGGGTTGGTTTGCAAGTTGATGGCAAATCAATATTAAGGATACCAGTGACAGGATTAGGGTATATATTCAGTGCATCTGCTAAAGGTAAAACCTGAGGTGTAGCCATATCGATATATCCCTGCTTCATGCCATTACCAAAGCTGGTAACCCATAGTTCACTAAAATTAAAAAAGACTCTTTCAGGCTGCCTGAATGGATATTGAGGAACTAAATTCCAGGAGGGGGTTGCGGCTGACATGTTTGTACTTTGCCATAGTCCCTGGGTTTCGGTGGTTAGGAATGCAATATTGGGGTATATTGGATTGAAAGAAATAGAGGTAACCCTTGAAAATGTGGTACCAGTCATTTTGGTCCAGGTGGCACCACGGTTGGTGGTTCTATAAAGGCCTCCCTGGCCACTTGCAGTGCTGCCCCAGTGGGTAAACACGCAGGCATACCATGTGTTTTGGGTGGCATCGTTTGGGTCTACTACAATATCTTTTGTCCAATAATGCATACCTGGGTCACTAACATCAGTCCAGGTGGAAGTTGCAGGGTCATACAAAAACACTCCTGAACTGGCTGTAAATGCACTACTTGTATTGATATGTCCTGAATAAGTAGCTAACAATTTACCATCATTGAGCACTAACAGGCAGGCAGGATGTCCTTCGGTGCGTGGTGGATTTGCAATATGGGTCCAGGTACTGGCACTTAGTGAATTAAGGTTTGATGTAACCCAAATACCCCCTTGAGAGCCTGATACTGATGCTGAGTTGATAACACTGGCATACATTTTATTACTATCATTAGGGTCTATAGCCAACCAGAAAACAGGATGGCCGAAAGAATGCAATAGGGACCAGTTAGCCCCGTCATTGGTGGAGTACACTATTTTCCCATTTGCATCTGCTGCATCGAGTTGGGCATCTTTCAGGCGGGTGCTCTGGTACATATCATGTATACCCGATGTGCCTGCAAACAGGGTGCCACCTGGTGTTTCGGCATATCTGTACACCGAATTCATATTCAGTCCACTAGCAGTAAAGCCCCATGTTATACCACCATCCACACTTCTGATACCGCCAATATCGCTGAATGCACCCAACATTGTACCGCTTCTGGTTTTATGAACCTGCCAACAGGTAGTATTTTCAAGGCCAATAGAATGGTAATAAGCCCCTGTAGGAGTTGATGCATTGAGAGGATGTTGGTCAGAATTATCAACATAGGCCTGTCGCCAAGTTGTGCCGCCATCACTGCTCAAATGCACATCGCTAAAACTACCAAACATCACCCTTGAGGAATTATTTGGGGCTACAGATATACCAAAAGTAGTTTCGCCCCAGCTCCAGTTTTTATCACCACCTGCACCTTCCCAGCCAGTAATAATATTCAGGTTGCCAGTAGTATTAAATACTTTAGTCCAGCTAGTGCCAGCATTGGTAGTTTTATAAACCAATGGGCCGCCTAATGCATTATCCTTACCGCCCAGGTAAATAGTGTTGATATCATTTTCGGCCATGGCCAGGTACATTACATAATCATTTGAGGTATTAATTGTGCCGGTTTTATTCACCCAGGTTCCAGAGGCATTGTCCAATGTATAAACACCAGCTACAAGTCCGGAATAATCCCAAGGCATTAGTCCATTATACACATTGGCCGCAGCACCGGCAATACATGCAAAACGTAGGGTAGTACCCACTTTGGCACCTGCAAACTGCCAGATCACCTGCCCTGTACCAAGTCCTGTGGTGGTCATTAAGGAAAAGGAAGTACCGCCATTTACCGAGTAATAAATACCCTGGTTGGTACCTATATAAATACTGTCACCAGTAATAAACACACCGCCCATCACCAGGCCCACACCACTGCTGGTGGCTGTGGCTACCGTGGTGAATGTAGTGCCTCCATTAGCCGAAAACACAATCTTGCCATAATAATCCATTAATAGCTGGTTGGGGTTGTTATAGTTTGCCTTCATGGCATATACCTGGCCCTGGCTGGCATCATAACCGGGTAGCATTACCCAGGTAGCACCATGGTCGGCGGTCTTTACAGGGTAACCATTATTGCCATCATTGAAGTTGGAATAGGCGATCAATGGATTGTTGGTAAATTCGTAGGTGGAAACATTGAGCGATTGCAGGCTTGTAAAAGGCAATTGAGTATAACTATTACCATAATCGGTAGAATGGAACATTTCGCTCATATCGCATGACACGTAAAATTCATCATTATTTGCCGGATTGATACGTGGAAAGAAAAGTGCGCCGCCCCCACCTACGCCTCTGGGTAAAAAAACATATTGGGCCTTAGCAGGAACAATAAACATGGATAAAAGGCAGGAAATGAGTATAATTTGCTTTTTCATACGGCATGTAATTTTAAAAGTGAATATAATCCTTTTCTCAAAGATATAATACATTTTTAGTAATTTTGTAGTGGTGATAATTGGTAAGCTATTCAAGCCTTTAGTTTTATTAACCATTGGGAATATTAATGAATGAATATCCTGTTTTACTTTCTTAAATAACGCCAAACTTATGAATCTAAGAATAATATCAAGTATCCTTATAATTAGCTTTTTCACTGGAGCAGCAAGCGCATACACCCCCAATCCTAAAAAAGACCATAGTAAGCTACAAAAAACTACCCTGGCAAGCTCACAGGAAGATAATTATGATGTTAAGTACCTTAGATTCAACCTACAACTAACTGATACATCGGTATTTGTAAAGGGAGATGTAGCTACTACTGCATTGGTTACAGCAGTTACAATGAGCAATTATGTATTTGAGCTGGACACACTAATGGTTATTGATTCAGCTAAGGTGAATGGCACAATACTACCAGTGACTGTTACATCGGGTTATATCCGCAATATAGCCCTGCCTACTGCCTTGAGTGCAGGCAGCATGTTCACGGCACACATCTATTATCATGGTGTGCCACCTGTAGGAGGTGGCTTTTTTAATGGACTTACTCATGCGGTTTCAAGCCATGGCACCCATATGATCTATACAGTGAGCGACCCATGGGTAGCACAGAACTGGTGGCCTGCCAAACAATCTGCAACAGATAAGATTGATTCTATGGACATGTTCATTACTGTGCCACGTGGTGTGGTAGACGGGAGCAATGGCAGGTTGGTAAATGTAGATACAAGCACCACTCCGGGTTTCTGGAAATACCATTGGCAGACCCATTACCCTATTGACTATTACCTGATTTCCATAGCTGTAGCACGATATGCCGAGTATAAATCTTACATGCACTTCAGTGGCAGCAGCGATTCTATGCTGGTTCAAAATTTCCTGATGGATACGGCTACATTCAATCCGCTCTACAAAGCCAATTTTGATAGTATTGGCCAGATTATTGATTTTTATTCATCTCTGTTTGGCCGTTACCCATTCTGGCAGGAAAAATATGGGGTATGCTATACTAATCTGGGTGGGGGTATGGAAAACCAAACTATGACTACCATTGGCACCCCCGACATTACGGTTATTGCCCACGAACTCATGCACCAGTGGTTTGGCGACCATGTGACCTATGCACGCTGGGGTGAAATGTGGCTGAGCGAAGGATTTGCTACGTTTTCGGAGGAATTGTACCTGGCTCGTTTTCATAGTGCAGCCGAGGCCCGCACACGGAGGCAGTCGCACCTGGCTAGTGCATTGTCGCCAGTTTGCGGACAAACCTTTGTAACAGATACTTCAGGCCCTACTACCTTATTTAATACTGCCACAGTGTACAACAAGGGGCATTTGATAGTGACCATGTTGCGCAATTTGGCACCAACCGATAGCCAGTTCTTCCTATCGCTACGCACCTACCAGCAGAAATACGCATTTGGCAATGCAACTGTTGCCAACCTGAATTCAATTGTCGACTCTATTTATGGCTATAATCTGGATAGCTTTTTCAGCCAGTGGATATATGGTTATGGCTACCCTAAATACACGGTTCATTGGAACCAGGTGGGTTCCAGCGTATATGTGAAATTAGTACAAACCCCATCTTGTATTACCCACCCAACACATTTTAATACTCCAGTGGAATTACAATTGCACTCACCTTATGGAGATACTATAGTAATGCCCTACAATACACTGGATTCGGAATTGTTTATTTTTAATTGGGCGGACAGCATGAGTAATGTGGTACTCAACCCTAATTTTATGACCATTTGCAGACTTAATTCGCCTGTAACCAGAGATATTACCCTGGGTGTAAAAGATTTTAAGCCCATAATAAATACTGAAGGGAGAATATATCCCAACCCTACGCATGATTTCTGGCAACTGGAAATGGTGGAACCTAACACACCTTTGATAGTGACAGATATTAAGGGAAATATTGTTTGGAAAGGAATAACCATAAAAGGCATTACCCAAATTCCGGGGGCAAATTTACCTGCAGGCACTTATATGCTGAAGTTTGTTGGCAAAAATGGTTGGGATGTTGGTTTGATTAAGGAGTAAGGGTGTTAATGTCTAAATGGTTTTGATCCCCTTTCGTTTCGATGGGCGATGCCCATCGCTATGGGATGTCGCCCTTTCAGGGCTTTCAAAAAAACCTCACATAATAGAACCCAAGGACAATGCCCTTGGGTAGGATATTTTGCCCTTTTCAGGGCGTTTTATTGACTGTTGCTTAATTGTCTATTGCGTGTCAATTTGTTTTTCCAATTCACGGTTGTTTTTCCTTCTCATTACAAGGTCGAGGATAACGAGGCCGAGAACTACGTTGATGCCAATAATAATATTGAAAAAGCTACTGTTGAAATATGGGCTTAAATCTACTTTCGGGATGTTCAGCTTATCAGATATGCCGAGTGGTTCCTTGCTCCACTTTGCTGAAGCAAGGGCATAACCTAACAAACTGACAATTGAAATAATAAAGAATGCAGCAATACCTTTTACAATACTGTTATTGACATATTTTTTAGTGGCAGGTGCGATATTAACATTGGCCACAGCTTCCATTACATTTTTGGTGAAACGCATGGAAGGTTGCTCCATTTCCATGGCTGATGCAAGGCTAAGATTTACTTCATTAATTTCTTCAAACTTCAGTTGCCACAGCTTATCTGTAGTGATTAATGCGGCAATACGCTGCCTGTCGGCCTCGTTGCAAAGACCGTCTATGTACTCCCACAACTCCATTTCCATCTGACCGTTCTGATCTATCTGTTCCATATCACTGCATTAAAGTTAAAACCTTTATTTTGATTCCCCAAATAACCTATACTCCCATCAGGGCGGGTGTCTCCCTGCTGAATTTTGTTTCTAAAATTTCTTTCAATTTTTGCCTTGCCCTGAACATTTTCACTTTGACATTAGAGGTGGTTAAACCCATTATCACCCCTATTTCCTCTACTGATTGCTCTCCCTGATAAAAGAGCGATAATAATTGCGATTCGGTTTCGGGCAGGTGTTTCATGGCATTTTCTATCAGTTGCTTTTGTGTTTTTTGTTCCAGCTTGTCGGCAGGCTTGTCACCTGCACTGAAATGATCGCTTACTGCCACCATTTTTTCATGGTCTAGTAGTACGGTCTCTTCTTTTTTCTTCCTCAGGTGGCTAAGGCAGGTAGTGTTTACAATAGTATAGAGCCAGGTGCTGAATTTGCTATTGCCTTTGAAATCGGCCAGGTAGCGGTATGCTTTTACAAAAACGTCCTGAGCCAATTCTTCGGCAACCTCACGGTTATTAACAAAGCGGAATGCAAGGGTGAATACATATTGCTGGTAGCGGTCCACGAGCATTGCATAGGCCGATTGTTGGCCTTGCAATACTAGCTGAATTACAGCAATATCATCCATTTGTTCCTGCATGTGTAATTAAGACGCAGATAATAGGTATCCGGTTACACGAATTTGAGAAAATAATCTTGTTTGGGGGAATTATTTTGTGGTGGAGGGCATTTTTGTTTATTACATTGAAAGGCATATTTGATTCTAGGTCTATTTTGCGCAATAATTTTGGCTAAAGCCATATATATTACCATTCTTTACCCCGGCCTGAAGGCCAGGGCTACTTGAAAATCAATATATTATAGATAAATGAAAAACCATCTACCCCACCGTATAATAAACACAGGTGGTTACGAAATTGCGCAGGAAGGGAATCCAGGTGATGGGGGTCCACTGCTTGCGTGGTTGGATGCCAAACTTGAATTTATATATGGGATTAAACAAATAATGCTGTTTGTTGAGCACTTTTAGTCCACTCTTTTTTATGATTCTTTCAAATCGCTCAATGGTTATTTGGGTATCAACAATCTCCATGAGGCCGCCAATCGTTACATCCGATTCACCACCCATTTTTAGTAATGATTTGTAAATAGGCCTTGGCAGGATATGGTACCATGGCATTTTACTGGTCCATTTATTGGCACATACCTGCTGGTGGCCGCCAAATGGCATATACCATGGAGGAAAGCCAAAAAAGATTTGTCCGCCGGGCTTTAAAAACTCTTTAAGATAGGGTATGAATTTCTCCTGCTCATAAACGTGCTCAATCACGTCTTTGAGAATAATGATGTCGAAGTAGTTTTTGAATTTGGAATGGAAGGAGTCTTCATAGATATTCTGACACAGGAATTCACATTTACCAGCTGCAATTTCCTTTGCTAGAAATCCTTTGGCTAAATCTATACGGACCTCTACCAGGTCTACCCCTACGCAATAGCAGCCCCTATCCATAAAAGGCAATAGCACGCCCCCCTCACCGGTACCTACCTCAAACACGGTAGTACCTTTTTTAAGCGGTTGGGTCTTTTCAATAAAAGGTAAAACATAGGATAATGAATTATCCACCTGCTGGTCGAAACGTACCTTATCGTCTAAATGCTGCTTTAATGCCAAGGGTTAAATTTTATTGATGGGGTAAATTTAGTTTTTTATTTTATTCTCTGCCTCTTCAAGTACCTGCAATTGTTTCCTGATGCTCTCATGGTGTATCTTTTCATACACTTCTACTATAAATTCCTTAGATAGATTGTGCATTTGGGCCCTAACACCACGGCTTTCTACTATTTCACGCCAACGGGCAGGTTGGTACACAGTCATATTGCAAGCTTTTTTGAGGTCGCCCATTTTTTCGCTCATCTCCATCCTCTTGGCTATGAGGTCTATTATCTCATCATCGAGGCTATCCATCACCTGGCGCAGGTATTCCAGTTGCACCTGGGTAGTCATATCACTGGTGAACTCATCCCTTACCACCAGATTATCCAGCACCACCTTAAGGGCTGCCGGGGTTAATTGTTGGGCGGCATCAGTCCATGCCTCGGCAGGGTTAGGATGGGTCTCAATCATCAGGCCGTCAAAATGCATGTCCATAGCTTTTTGGGCCACTTCTGCTATCCTATCCCGCTTACCGGTAATATGGCTTGGGTCGCAAATCAATGCAATATCGGGTCGGCGGCGTTTCAATTCAATAGGTACAGGCCAGTTGGGTTGGTTTCTGAAACCTATTGCCGAACTATAACCAGAGAAGCCCCTATGAATTGCTGCAACCTCAGAAATGCCGTTTTTTTCAAACCGCTCTATTGCTCCCAGCCATAGGTCTACATCCGGGTTTACAGGGTTTTTTACCATAACAGGGATATTTATCCCCTTTAGGACATCAGCCAGTTTCTGCACCTGGAACGGGTTAACAGTAGTTCGTGCACCTATCCATAGGGCATCGGCACCAAATTTCAGGGCTAGTTCTATATGTTCCTGCTCTGCAACTTCAACTGTGAAGGGCAGTTGATATAGTGCTTTTGCCTCAGCAAGCCATTCCAGCGCAGCAATACCATTTCCCTCAAACGACCCCGGCCTGGTGCGCGGCTTCCATACCCCGGCCCTGAACAAATGGATACCCATGAGGCTAAGGGCTTGGGCTGTTTCCAATACCTGATCCCTGGTTTCGGCGCTACAGGGCCCGGCTATTACAAATGGCCTTCCCGATTTATAAAAAGACATATTGCAAAGGTAAAAGGATAATAGGGTATTTTTGATTATAGCCCAATAGCAAAACGTTAAAAGCGGCATTTTTCCTTTAATGAACCAGAACCAAATTGCATTGGACATGAAGTACCAACGGTTATGATTAATTGGCTACCACATTGAACCTCGATGGGCATGTGAATAGATTATTCGTATTATCTTATAATACACCTATTTTAAGGGTCTCTCCCACTCCATCTCCTGAAAAGGAGTTGCCCTCAAAACCCACCCTATTCCACCATGGAAAAATGTTCTAAATCATTTATTCTTGATTAATTTGTATTTTGGCAGGGAAAAGCCGCAAAAGGGATATGTTGTTTCGTCAGTTTTTATTGGTGGGTGCAGGTGGTGCCGTAGGCAGCATGGCAAGGTATGGCGTCAGCTATATCATGTCTAAATTCCTGGTAGACCCTTATAAATTCAGCGCAACATTTACCATCAATATTATTGGTTCATTAATTATTGGAATCTTATTTGGGCTCACCGCCCGCAACCAATGGATGAAGGAAGGTGGCTACCTTCTTTTGGCATCCGGATTTTGTGGGGGCTTTACCACCTTCTCCTCATTTGCCCTCGAAAATGTGAACCTGCTCCAAAAAGGGCAATCATTCCTGTCATTTGCCTATGTGCTCTTAAGTGTAGTAGTAGGCCTTCTTGTTTGCCGCCTGGGTATATGGATGGTAAATATTTAGGACGAATGATTAAGAATCTAAGGAGGCAAACTATTTTTTATATAACTCCGTCATCAAAAAGCTAAATAAAGATACTAAACCCAAAAACCTTGAAGCGCCAATCCCCCTTTGTGCGAAGGGCAGAAGCGTAGGGAAGCGGGCTAGGGGGATGTCATCGACTAAAGGATTTTGAAAACTATTTGAATATTATGAAAAATGCCGCTTCAGGATGGTACGCCCTAAAAGAGCCTGATATTTTAGCCCATGTCATCGCCACAGGCACCTAAAATGGCCAATGCATTCCACCCACCACGGCAT
>CANGSR010000021.1 GCA_947456055.1 Chitinophagaceae bacterium | reverse complement strand
GTTGAATTGAATCCGCAACCACAGCCACCCGAATATTACAAAGCTGTGTTGAATCTCTTAGCCGAATCGATGAATGATGAAAAATTACAATCAGCTATCGAATCTCTTGCAGGAAAAATATAGAAATAGGCCTATTGATTATTAAAACTAACGAGCAATGTCTATTCCCACCATCCCGAATTATGCATGCCCAGCACCTCAGTAGGTGTTCCAGGCCTGGGCATAAAAAGGGTAATGTTATTTTGGGCTGCCACTCTTTGTAAAGTTTGTACAGGCTCCCGCCAGGCATGGAATGCCAGATTAAAGGTGCCCCAGTGTATAGGCATCATTATTTTGCCGCCCAGGTCCAGGTGGGCCTGTGCTGCATTTGTAGGTCCCATATGTATATCGGGCCATCCTGTACCCGAAGCCCCAATCTCCAGCATGGTAAGGTCGAAGGGGCCAAACTCATCACCAATATCTTTAAACCCTGGGAAATAACCCGAATCCGCACCGAAAAAGACCTTATGCTGTGGTCCTTTAATTACAAATGAGGACCATAGGGTAGTATGCCTATTGAGTAAGCCCCTGCCTGAAAAGTGTCGTGCCGGGGTGGCTGTAACTGTAAATCCATCACCAAAAGACAAGCAGGTAGTCCAGTCCATTTCACTGATGCGGCTTTTTTCTATGCCCCATTTTTGAATTATACCACCAACACCAATAGAGCAAAAAATTGGGGTCTCCAGATTAACGAATTGCTTTATTGTAGGATAATCCAGATGGTCATAATGGTCGTGCGAAAGTATAATCAGGTCAAGAGTTGGTAAATCTTTTAATGGGAGAGGAGCCGGGAAAAACCTTTTAGGGCCTACATATTTAGAAAATGATGCCCTTGGTCCCCAAACCGGGTCGGTAAGTATACGTTTGCCATCTATTTCTATAATCAGAGATGAATGACCTATCCATGTGATACGTAAACCACTTTTGGGTAGGGTATTATAAAGACTGGTATCAGTACTAAATGGCCCAGGGGTTATCCTGGGTACCCTTTCTTCTTTTGAAAACAGGCTTTTTATCATCAGGCTTAACATACTCTCTGTAAGCTGCCTGGTTGGGATGGGGTTATTATATATTTTACCTGTTTTGGTAGCTGGTTTTACTAAAGACATCCTTGATTGTTTATGATGCAAAGGACGGTAATCGTTTGTGAAGGATATTAAAAAATATTAAGAATAACTAGGAGCAATGGTAGTTCGGCACTAGTGTCCATACTACGTCGATGTGCCAGCAAATCTCCCGATTTGAGAAACAATAAACTATAAAAATTCTTTAACGGTTATTTGCTGCCAGACCATTTAATAATTAATTTTTGGCTTTATGCCCTTGCTTCTTCTACAGAAAGTAATTTTTCAGGTCTCGTTTTTAACGCCGCCAGTGTTTGCAGCTCCTGATAGCTTTTTTCAGGCACTACCACGTACGATTTATCATCTATAACCAATACATTCATGACTCGTATTTTTATTCAAATATACATTTTATCCCTCGTCACAAATATTGAGCATTCACTGTTAATCTTCCTTCTTTATCCTCCAAACGCCATAAGGCACGATTTGCAAAAAAAAACACAATTAATTTAAAGTGAGCACCTTATAGGTGTTTGCCTTGCAAAATGTAAATGCTATGTTATCGTATTGTTAATTAATGGCTACGGGTGATTAAATTTCTCTAGTTTTAACTCCTAAGGCAATGAAAGTTTATCATTATTTATCAAAGCTGCCGGGTGCCAATAAGCATTATGCAATGAAGTTCTTCTTCGTTGTAATGCCTTTGTTACTATTGGCAATAGCCGAACTAGTGATCATTTTTTTGGCTCGCAGCAAGGTCATCCACTTGCCACTCAAGCCATTGTCCATATTTGCCCTTATCTCATTGGTTGCCGCCAGTTTTATTACCATTTACCTCTTCAATAAAATGGTAAGCCCCCTGATTATGGCCAAAAAGGCACTGGAAGACTATATTTCCACCAGGGTAATACCCGAATTACCTACCGAATACAAGGATGAAGCAGGTATACTACTCAGCAATATCCAAACCACCATTACCCAGCTCGATACCCTGATATCTGAAAAAAGCGACATGATAGACCTGCTCTCTCACGACATGCGTAGCCCCGTGGGAAGAATACTAAGCCTAAGTAACCTAGTTAGAGAAGATGAAGAAAACAAGGACCTATACGCCAACTACATCACCAATGAATGTAAGGGATTACTAAGAATGCTCGAAAACATCCTCCTGATGCTCAAGGATGATAACCGGGCATTCACCTATATCAATGTAAATGTGCACCGGCTGGTTAGTGAAACTGTCAGCTTCTTTGATTTTGCCGCCTCCGAAAAAAATCTGAGTATCAATATCTCAGTAAGCGATACCCTTTACATCAATGTGCAGCCCGATTTATTTACGCAGGCTTTCAGGAACATACTGGGTAATGCCATTAAATTTTCACCCGAAGGAAAAACCATAAATATTGTAGCCACCCAGGATGATGAAAAAGTTTCCCTATCCATTATTGATGAAGGAATAGGCTTTAAAAGTGAAGACATAGATAAACTGTTCGACCGGTTTACAACCACTGGCCGGAAAGGCACCCATGGTGAGTCATCAACAGGTCTGGGCCTCTACCTAAGCAAAAAAATAGTAGAAAAACATGGGGCTAAACTCATAGCCACCAGCGATGGCCCCAATACCGGTGCTAC
Organism: Chitinophagaceae bacterium; assembly: GCA_947456055.1. GTDB lineage: Bacteria > Bacteroidota > Bacteroidia > Chitinophagales > Chitinophagaceae > Nemorincola. Next base: position 22,089 of record CANGSR010000021.1, on the reverse strand, counting down.
ATTTACCTTTGTCATTTACCGCCTGGTCACCAAAAAAAGTAAGGGCAAGCCGATTTTTGCAGGGTAGTAATTTCGATGTATGGCTCCTGTCGTCATTATTTGGGATTTTAATCTCCTGAAAAATTCCAGACTAGATTATTTTGACCATAAATAAACTTACACTCGAAATAAATAAACTAGCCCAATTCCCCTACTTCCCACTAATCTTTTCCTTATTTTTATCCTTCCAGTTTATCTACCTAATCTAACCGATTTGGAATCCTGAAGGATAAATATGCAAGAGGCATTTAAAAAAACGAGGTTCGCACCTACACCAAGTGGTTACCTGCATGTGGGTAATATCTTGTCGTTTGCTATTACCGAGGCTCTTGCAAGGAGAACCGGTGCCAAAATATTGCTGCGGATTGATGATATGGACAGGGAAAAAACGGTGAGTGCCTATGTTCAGGATATTTTTGATACCCTCGATTTTCTTGAAATAGGCTATGATGAAGGGCCTCGTAACCTACACGAATATGAAACTGAGTTTGCACAGGGTCATAGGGATGAACTTTACCGGAAAGCCCTTAACCAGTTGAGGGAAAGCGGTGAACTTTTTGCCTGTACCTGTACACGAACCCAGCTCCGGAACCTTAATCCCGATTTGGCTTATCCGGGTATTTGCAAGTCTAAAAATCATTCTTTTGATGAACATGTAAGTTGGCGCATCAATACATCAGGGGCGGGGCAAATCCATGTAAATACCCTGGGCCGTGGCCCGATTGTGGATAGGTTACCTGCAAATATGCAGGATTTTATAGTGAAGAAGAAAGATGGTTTGGCTGCTTACCAGCTTACCTCGGTGATAGATGATGTCTATTTCGGGGTTGACCTAGTGGTTAGGGGTGCCGACCTATGGACATCTACATTGGCTCAACATTACCTTTCATCAGTTCTTCATTTCGACTCAATTAGCCATACTACCTTTTACCACCACCCCCTACTTTTTGATGAGGCAGGCCATAAACTATCAAAATCGGAGGGGGCAACTGCGGTTCACCACTTGCGGCAAATGAATAAAAAACCAGCAGATATCTATGAGCAAATAGCCCGGATGCTAGGAATTGATGCCCGGCCAGCAAGTTGGGTAGAATTGGTGGGGTTGTTGGATTTTGAACGTTTTGAATCGAGATAATGCACATTTAAAAGGCACCTAATCTGTTTCAGACTACATAGCCATTCCTGCTGAAACTATTCCCCATTTTAATTTTGCGTTACCTACCAATAATCTGAGTACTAGTCGGATAGGATTTTAAGCCTGCGCCCAATACTTTTAATTTTTTGTTTTACTTTTGTTACCTGCCTGGGTTTCATTAACACATCAATTTATTCAATAATTCACCAAATAACATGGAATTGGTAAAAAACGGGAAGCAAGTGCATATATCTGTAGTTTCTCCTGTTTACAAGGCTGAGTTTATTGTGGATGAACTGGTGAAACGGATTAAGGCCCAGGTATCTACAATTACCGAAGATTTTGAAATTATCCTGGTGGAGGATTGCGGCCCCGACAATTCGTGGAGCAAGATTGTAGAAAACTGTAAAAAAGACACAAGGGTTAAAGGGCTAAAACTAAGTAAGAACTTCGGCCAGCACCATGCTATTACCGCCGGGCTCGACTATTCACGTGGCCAATGGGTAGTAGTAATGGATTGCGACTTGCAGGATGTGCCCGAAGAAATACCACGACTTTACCAGCAAGCCCAAAAAGGTTATGAAATAGTATTGGCCAGAAGAAAAGAGCGTCAGGACAAGTTCGTAAAACGCATGACCTCCAAACTGTTTTATGTGGTATTCAGCTACCTATCGGGTGTGAAGCAGGATGGAACAATTGCTAATTTCGGTATTTATCATAGAAAAGTGATTGATACCCTCGTGGCAATGAAGGAGCCTATGCGGGCTTTTTCGCCAATGGTGCAATGGGTGGGTTTTAATAAAATAGCTATTGATGTAACCCATGCCGAGCGTTTTGAAGGGAAAACATCTTACCGCTGGGGCAAACTGATAGAGCTGGCATTAAATATTGCCATTTCTTATAGCGATAAACCATTAAGGTTGGTTATTAAGGCTGGACTGTTTATGTCGTTAGGCTCAGTAATATTTAGCATTTATAGTTTGGTGCTCTATTTTCAGGGGCGCATATTGGTAAGCGGGTACACCAGCCTTATTGTTTCTATTTGGTTCCTGTCGGGATTGATTATTTTTATCCTGGGTATAGTAGGATTGTATGTGGGTAAAACCTTCGACGGTATCAAAAACAGGCCTATATACATCATTAATAAAGAAGAGAATATAAATGAATAATATTAAGTATTCGGGGTTGGAGTCGAAACGTTTTAACCTTGAGATATTCAGGGGTAGTATGGATGTTTTTGATATTGACTACTTAAGGGGGTTATATAGCCAGAATAACCCGGATATCCTCATCTTTAGAGTACCGGTTGGGGAACAACATAAATTACACCTTCTGAATACACTGGACAAAGATGTAATAAATGCCGATACACTGGTTTATTACCAGGTGGATCTGAATAAAACCGAATATAGGCCTGCCAAAAATAAAGACCTGGTTTTTAATGTAGCCGATTCATCGCATAAGAGTATTTTTCAGGATTTGGTGCCGAAAATTTTCCATAACTATACCACCCACTATTTATCAAATCCCCTCCTTGACCCCCAAAAGATAACCGAGGGCTATATGGAATGGGCTATAAATAGTATTGATGCCCCCGACAACCTGCACCTGCTCGTTTACCTGCACCAAAAACCAGTTGCTTTTATTACTTGTTGCAATGATGCCACTAGTGCTGAGATTATTCTGAATGGGGTATTGCCCGAATACCAAAGCCAGGGTATATATACCGATGTGCTCAGGTATGTAAAAGCGCACTACCACCAAATGCAAATACCACTTCTGAAAATTTCTACCCAAATACAGAATTTTGCTGTTCAGAAAGCATGGAACAGGGAAGGCCTTGCACTTAATAGTGCATATGTAACAATTCACTTAAACAAAAGACAATAATCAATTATAGAGTTAGCAACGCCAACAGGTAATGACTATGCAAAATAAATGCTGAAACCAAATACCTGAAGCAGGGTTGCCATTCAATAAGGCCTTAATTCATTTGCATACTAAGTACATTTGCATAGAGTTGATGGAATAGATACTTAATATATTTTGTTTATGAACTATACCCTTACCGGGTTAAAAATAAGTAATAAATATGTACCCTATGCCGGTTGGCTGGTGGTCTTATATGCTGTTGTTATTTCTTATTTGAGATTTCTCAACCATGGGTTAGTTGAAAATACAGACGAGGCATACTACTGCAAGGAAGCAGAATATTGCCTTCATTATGGGTTTTACCAATCCTTAGCCCAGGGCACCTCGTTCATTTATAGTTTACTCATTTGCCTGTTTTCCAAAATATTTTCTCTAAATATCCTTTCATCTGTCCATTTCATTAACTTACCCTTTTACTTTATTTCCTGTTTTCTCTTGTTGAAGTGTTTCGATTTGTTTGATAATTTAGGAAAGATTGGGAAATACTTTGGGCTTTTATTTTATGTTGCGATAGTACAGTATTTACTTTTTCAGGGCTTGCCTGATATTATCTGTACCACTTTTTTCCTTGGTACATTCAATTTGATTTTGAGGCAAAAGTCGACACTGCACCTTATTGGTGCAGGGGTATTACTCTTCCTGGGCTTTGCAGTGAAGCCGGTTATCCTATTTACCATCCCGGGTATCTTATTGTATTTATTACTAAGGAATAGGCAGATAAACGGATTAGGCAGAAATGCAATGAATAGTATAGTGTTTTTGAGCAGTTTTATAATATGCTTCAGTATTTACCACCTTCCTGGCTATATGGCCTATGGTAAACTGATGCTCGAAGACAAGGGCCACGATTATAATGGAAGTAGTAGGGTAGAACATTCTACCTCATGGCAGGAACTAAATATTTATTATGAGGTTTATAATGTAAATCACAAAAACAATAAGTGGGCGGTTACCTGGGAAGAGGTAAGCACCTTTAAAACAAATCACCCAGAAATTGACCTGAAGCTTAGCTATATTGGCTACGCCAAAACATACCCAAAAATATGGGCAGGCAATATTGCGAAAAAAGCCACTTTTGGACTTGCAAATTGTATACAATATGGATTCTTTTTTGCGAAGTGGACATTTGTCAATAAGTATATAAAGAGTGTGAAGGCTATCTTCATACTCACTTTCCTGTTGATGTGTATCCTATTTGTTTTAGAGCGAAAATTCATCAGTAACAATATTATAATATTGATAGTGCCATTTGCCTACTATCTTGCCTTATCAATGTATACCATACCCCAACTTGAGGGGAACTGGTTATTGTGTTGTTTGCCATTTATTGCACTACCAGTTGCGAAATTCTTGTGCAGATATATTGATATTTACCTACTTTTAACCCTGCAATTGCTATTTCTTACAATACCCAGGTAGTCTGGAATATAGTATTTGAAGGATAAAATACTTTGCATGAATCAAAAACTACCTGTAAATATCGCCGGATTATTAATGGTCTTTGCTATACTGGCAATGCCGTTAGTGATTACTCATGTTGCTACTCTTACCAGTTGTGCACTATTGCTTTTGTGTATTACATCATTCTATATGGTGGGTGCTGCCCTTCTGGTTCCGGTTAATATTAGCACTACATTATTACCAATTAGCCATACCAGCATCTCGGTTTTCATAGGTGCGCTTGTCAGCTCAATGATGATATTTATTACGCAGTCGGTACCAGTAATGATAGTTGTAATGCTATTGTTTATCCTGCTGGTATTATTGGGCCTTAGGAAGCATATAGACTTAAGCATATTGCCCGGCAAACCTGGCATGGTAATATATGGCATGGTATTGCTCATCATCCTTTTGCTGGCGGCAGGCGATTTAAGTAAGCAATTATCGGCAGTGCAGCCAGCTACCAATTGCTATACAATTGATAGTTATTATTTCACCTCTATAGTATCTTCGCTTAGGCATGGCAGCATATTTAATGCTTCCTTCGAGGCTGGCACCCCTATCAACTATCAAGTCCTGGGCTTTTTTATTCCCTCTTACCTTGCTGTGGTACTCAATATTTCGAGCCACCAGGCCTTATGGGGGCTAGCATACCCTTTCTACCAGTTTCTGACCTTATTGCTGTGCTACGAGTTATGCTATTTCTTTCTTAAAGACAAGGTATCACGTACCAATTATATTTTTATCCTTTTGGCAGTTGGCCTGCCTATCCTTATGGCACCCCTACACCCCTTGTATCTGGCTAAAGGAGTGGTTAAAAATTTCATTTTTAATGGCCTTGGTTATCTGGTACCGGCAGGTACTATCACCTACCCAGTGACCATTGTAGTGCTGCTCTTCACCTTCCTTCTATTTTCAAGAATAGACTGGATAAACCGCCGTATAACTGCCGATAAGGTATTTTTCAGTTTAGGGCTTGGCCTGATGGTAATAGGCAAAATACCACTATTTGTAGGTTCGGTTATCTTTATGGGGGTGATAGTATTGAAGCGTGTAATTACTGGCAAGGAAAGATTCATGAGTTATTTCTGGTATTTTCTTTCGGCTTTTGTATTTGCTGGCATCCTGTTCAAGGTTTGTATGGGGCAGGCTTCGGGTGGTAAAAACTTTTTCGAGTTTGGCTACCTTGTTCAGTTATTTGGGGGTTGGTTTGGGCGTAGTAATAAAGGGCTTAGCAATACCCTTATCATCATGGCCATGATGCCATTTACTTATATCCTATGGATGGGTATCAGGATATTGGGGCTGCTAATGCTTATTAAGTCAAAGAGCCATAGGCTCAGGGAGCTATTTGTGGGTATGGCTTTCACCCTTTGGGGAACATCTATACTAGCCTCCTTCCTGCACATGCAGATTATGGGGAATGATGGACGGCTACTGATGGATAACACCTTTAATATCGACCAGTTTATTAGGTCTGGATTCTATATTATGACCATTGCAGCTACCATCGGTCTGCTGAGCCTGATATATGGTCAGCATCTGAAACCCAGGTTATTAACTGGCTTATATATCGCAATTGGTCTTTGGTGCACTCTTACCCTCACATCCCTTATATATGCCGCCCGACAACACAAAAAAGATTGTGGCCCTATAGCCTGGTATGATGAAAATTATCAGTTGCTGAAGGCCGGAAAATGTAATGACGGACTGATAGTGGTAAACCCCACCACCCAATACTATGGCAGTATGCTGGCTAGCTGCGACTATGGCCGATACTGGAGTGTAATAGATGCCAAAAGCTACAACCTGTCTATAAAAAATGAATACCGCTGGAATCTTTTTCAGGAAATGCTATTGACCCCTGGTGAAAAACACTTGGTGCAAATGAAGAATGAGGGGGTAAAATACCTGATAGCCACGCCTGTGGAAGCGGCTAAAATTGCAGAAATCAGCACCCTCTTCCCCCAGCACCTACATAAAATGAAAGATGCAACCTGGGTATATGAGTTGGAATAGGGGGGTAAAATGGTGATAAATTGAGACGCATAAAAATATCTTTAAATTGTGCCACAGGCTGTGGCACAATTTAAAACTAAAGCAATATATGGTTTTATTAGGGTAAAATACCAGTAAGAAAACAAATTTTGGCACAAATATAAATAACCTTAAATTGTGCCACAGCCTGTGGCACAATTTAAAATGAAAACAATATATTGCTTTTTGAAGCTAAATTACTGATATAACAAACAAATTTTGGTACAAATACAAATATCTTTAAATTGTGCCACGGGCTGTGGCACAATTTAAAGATAAATCAATGTGTTGCATTTTTGAGTTAAATCACTGGAATTAAACCGAATTTGAGTACAAATATCAAAAACCTCCCATAATTTCTAATTGTGTTGTTTTCTACACTATTTTTGGATTGGTATGCAAATTTGAATTTAGAATTTTTACTTTTGAGTATTATAGTCAGGGTTTGCTACTTTTGAACATTATTTTGCGAAGTGAATGAGTGATCAACAGACTGTTTTTATTGCCAAAAGCGACATTAAGGCCCACGACCTGGAGCATAAACGTAAGCTTGCCTTTAATATTGGCAAGTATAACGATAGTGTGGTAAAGGGCAAACAGCAATTTGCCGCCCTGGAACTGGCACGTAAAAAAGCCAAAAACATAAAATGGAAAACCATTGAAAACCTGGACAAATACCTGGAGCAGTTTGAAAAAAACTTTAGCAGCCGGGGGGGGAAGGTGATATGGGCCGAAACTGCTGAAGACGCACTACAGGAAATATTACAGATTTGCAGGGCGAAGAATACCACACAGGTGGTAAAGGCCAAATCGATGGTGACTGAAGAAATTCACCTCAATGAATTTCTGAAAGATAATGGCATTGACTCTGTTGAAACCGACCTTGGTGAATATATACAACAACTGGATGGCGAGGCACCCTACCATATTGTAACACCTGCTATGCACAAAAGCAAGGAAGATGTTGCCAAGGTGTTTCATGATAAATTGGGTACAGAACCAAACCTTACCCCGCCCGAAATAACCCGCATAGCCCGCAAAAACCTTCGTGAAAAGTACATTACAGCAGGGGTGGGTATTACTGGTGGTAATTTCCTGCTGGCTGATATAGGTGGGGTTTGTGTGACTGAAAATGAGGGCAATGCAAGATTATCCACTACATTTCCGGGAGTGCATATAGCCATTGTGGGTATTGAGAAACTAATACCTTCTATCAATGACCTGGAACTTTTCTGGCCACTTTTGGCAACTTTCGGTACAGGACAGAATGTAACCGTATATAATTCCATTTTTACCGGGCCACGGAAAGCTGATGAAACCGATGGGCCCGATGAGATGTATGTAATATTGCTAGATAATGGCCGCACCAACCTGCTTCGTAAAGAAGTGAGGGAAAGTATGTATTGCATACGCTGTGGTTCATGCCTCAATGCATGCCCCGTTTATAAAAATATTGGTGGTCATGCCTATGGTGCTACTTATAGTGGCCCAATAGGGGCAGTAATAACCCCGCACCTCAAGGGCATGGAGGAAAACAAGCACCTGAGCTATGCATCAAGCCTGTGTGGCAACTGCACTGAGGTTTGTCCATTAAAGATAAATATACATGGCATGCTGCTCGAAAACAGGGCAATTGCGACTGAAGATGGATTTAACGGATTTAAAGAAAATACGGCATGGCGTTTGTGGCGTGATGCAATGATGAGCCGCAGATTGATGAATATTGCCGGACCATCATTTAAGGGTAAGGTGGTGAATATGTTGTTTAAAGATTCGTGGGGGCTGCATAGGGGGAATCTGGATTTTGCGCCGAAGTCGTTTAATAAGCTTTGGAAGGAACGAATGAAAAGCTAAGCGCCCTATGGATACCCTGGTCATATACGCTCCCCACACCAGCAACCGTCTGAACTTTGTTTTAGAATGGCTGTTTAAGGAGCGGTTACATATAGCCTATAGGGTCACTGACAACGAACAGGAAGCTACAAGTGAGCCATTTCTTATAGCTTATGGCAAAGCCTTACCCGGAGCAATCTCTATACCAGATAATGGCCTGCTATGGCAAAAGGGCATTAGCAGCCACGAGGTAAGAACTGGTACATGGAATGAAATTCCCGTTATTTACCCAGTTGATAATCAAAATATTTTAATTCCTTTTGACCTTTTTTCAGCCCTTTTCTTTTTGCTATCACGATATGAGGAGTACTACCCATATAAGCCCGATAAACATGAGCGCTACCCTGCACAGGCTAGTGTGCTGTATAAAAATGGATGGCTACAACGGCCTGTGGTAGATGAATGGGTAGCTGCCTTTAGAGTGCTATTGCAAACTAAAATGGGCATACGGATAGAGCCTTCGCAATTCCTTTTTATACCTACATACGATATTGATATGGCCTACTCCTACTTGCACAAGGGTGCTATGAGGATGGTAGGTGCCTATATAAGGGCAATCCTGAAATTAGATTTCAGGCAGATTAATGAGCGCACCAATGTATTGAAGCGCAAACAAAAAGACCCCTATGACTCGTTCAGGTGGTTAAGACAATTGCATAAAGAATATGGCTTTAAGCCTACTTACTTTATACTATCGGCATTGGCACCGGGCAGGTTTGATAAAAACATCCATCCCGAACATCCGGCTATGGTGAGGGTTATTAAGAACCTGGCCAAGGAAGGTGCTGTAGGTATTCATCCCTCTTATTATTCAGGCCAGGGAGATACAATGAGTAAGGAAAAAGAAGTATTGGAGCAGGTAGCAGGCAGGAAAACGGAAATATCCCGGCAACATTATATCAGGCACAAGGCACCTGATACCTGGAGGTTGCTCATAAAAAATGGTATTAAAGACGATTATAGCATGGGCTATGGTGCCCATTTGGGTTTCAGGGCAGGTACGGGTAGCCCATTCAAGTGGTATGACATAGAAAATGAAACTATTACCTCACTTCGCATACATCCATTTTGCTTTATGGACAGCACTGCCCATTACGAAGGTAAACTATCGGCCACAGATGCGTTTGCCAAACTGGATGAAATGAGCAAGAAACTGGAGCGCTGTGGTGGTGTGCTTGTGACGGTTTTTCACAATTTTATACTGGGAACCGATAATGAGTTCAGGGGCTGGAGGCATGGATATGAAAGTTTCATGCACGAAAAAAGTAAACTGCCTTGATTATCACCTGAAATTCAAGTTATAAATACCTAGATATTCCCAATAATTAATACAATCCTGCATTTTTCCTTTTATTTCTGATTTTGTGAAAACAAAAACGTTAAATGTGTATTATCATTAGGGAATGATTAATACTTTTGTTCAAAAGTTAGGGATATAGAATCCCGGTTTTGCGGTAGAAATTAAAGCAAGTATGTCGAAGGTATTAGTAATTGAGGATAATGATATTATTTTGAAAGCCATGAAAACCATTCTGGAAAGGAATGGTTTTTCGGTAACGCAGGCATATAATGGCAAGGAAGCACTGGAAATGGTAGAGGCTGATGATTTTGAAGTAGTAATTACCGACCTTATGCTGCCCTATGTGAATGGGATGGAACTAATACAGAAGATAAAGAGTGATATATCTAAGAGATTTATAAAAATAATTGTTGTTTCTGCTATTGATAATGAACTCACCATATCAGAAGCCTTTAAGCTTGGTGCTGATGACTATATGATGAAGCCAGTGGTTGCTACAGAACTGGTGAACCGGGTAAGGAAACTGGTAGGTAGGGCAATAAGGAAATAGTCAATGATTTCATATCTTTAATATGGAGGCATAAAATGTACCAATTGTGGTTCAACATTCGTTCATAAGCCTTGTAAGTAAACAATTCTCTTTTCATAGGTTGCATTTTATAGTCATTATATATTATATATAGATGATTGTTTGTTCTGCCAATAATATATGAAATGAAGGTTTTTTTGAATTATCAATTAGACAATTTTTACTCAGCTAAATAATTTTTGAATCTATAATGGCCTCATTTACCAATATCATGTTATAAATTCAATTTGTTTCATATCTTTAGCTCTGATTCAATTTGTGCAAAATGGATACTTCACAAGTCACCTATGAAGCATTAGTAAAAGAAAATAAGCGGTTAAGGATACAAGTTGACCAATTATCACATAACTCTGATGCTGATTCTATTATAAATGTTTATAATTATTTATTTGAGAATTCACTTGATGGGTATGCCTATTGCAAAATGATTTTTGAGGAAGACAGGCCTGTTGACTTCATGTATTTGGATACCAATCCAGCCTTTGAGCGACTGACTGGTATAAAAAATGCAAAAGGCAAATTAATATCAGAACTATTGCCTGAGCTGATTGTAAGTAATCCTGATATTTTTAGAATTTATGGTATAGTGGCTCAAACTGAGGAGCCAGCCAAGATAGAAGCCTACATCAATTCACTCAAAATCTGGTTATCCATATCCGTAATTAGCCCACAAAAGGGATATTTTATTGCACTGTTTGATGATTGTACGGCACGCATTGAAGCCAATAAAAAACTAGCTCAAGCCCACAATTTCCTCAATAATGTAATTGATAATTCACCTATAGCAATGGCTGTGCTTGACAAGGATGGTGAATTGCTGAGAATGAATCATGAATGCCGCAGGGTTTTCAACTTACCCGATGACGAATCATTAGTTCCATACAATGTACTTAAGGACACACAATTGGCGGCGCAGGGGTTTATGCCTGCTATTGAAAGTGTATTTAAATATGGCGGAAAAACACAGTATATAAACAGATACCAGGTACCTGATGGGGAAAGCTTAAAAAATGGAGGAACAGTTATACTTGATGTAAGTATCTCGGCAGTTATGGAGGATGGCAAAGTAGTATGTGGCATTGTGCAATATATTGATATAACCGTAAGCACCCTGCAATCTAAAGCACTGCATGAAAGCCAGGAAAAGCTAAAGTCAGTTATTGATAGTGTAAGTATAGGCATCGCCATTACCAATAATCAAGGTGATTTTATAGATTGTAATGAAGCAGCCGGATCGATACTAGGCTGTAGCAGGGAAGAATTTCTGAAACGAAATGTTTTTAGAGACACCTGGAATGCGCTAAGAACCGACTATACCGTATTACCCAAAGAAGAATACCCATCTTATATTGCCTTGATTGAAAATAAATCTGTGGTTAATAAAATGGTGGGTGTGATAAAACAAAATGGTGGTTTTATATGGTGTTCATTGAGTGCCATACCTATAAAAGTTAACGATTTAGGAATTGTTGTTACTATTGCTGATATCACTAAAAATATTGAAACCAAAAATGCCTACCAGCGAAGATTTGCCCAATTGCAACTGATTACCGATAATCTCCCTGTTTTAATCAGCTATGTAAACAAAAATGAAGAATACCTATTCGTCAATAATACTTACCACAAAATATTTGGCATTAGGCCTGAGGATATTATTGGTAAAACAATACTTAATTTAGTAGGAGAGGAACACTATTCAAATATAAAGCCATAAATAACTAAAGTATTGACAGGTGAGGAGGTGACTTATGAAAGCACATTCAGTAAAGCGACCCATTCCGATACCCATCAAAAAATTTCGTTCATACCTGATACGCAAAATGGTGAAGTATTAGGGTTTATCATACTGGTAGTAGACTTAACAGAACGTTGGAGAAATGAACAATTGATAAAAGAGCAAAAAGATGAATTGCAGCAACTGAATGAGGAAAAGAATAAGTTTTTCAGCATTATAGCCCATGATATGCGCAGCCCGCTGAATTCACTGGCAGGGATTACTGAATTACTGATGAGGAATGTGAATAGTGGCGAGCAGGCAAATATTGAGAAATACGCCACTATGATCAGTGATTTGGCAGCAAAATCAAATACCCTGCTGAGAAACCTTATGGAGTGGACCCTTACCCAAACCGGAGGGATTAAATATTCACCTGTAAAAATAAACCTACACCATCTGATAGATGATATATGCAGCGTATATTGTGGAGTAGCCAACCAAAAAAACATCAACATCAATAAAGTAATACCTGATGGGCTGGAAGTGATGGCTGATAAGGAAATGCTGAGCACCATATTCCGCAATCTGGCATCAAATGCTATAAAATTCACCCATAGTGGTGGTCAAATAAATGTAAAAGCCGAAAAACAGATAATTGGGTGAAAATTACCATAGCCGACAACGGAGTGGGTATACCTGAAAACTCTATAAATAAGTTATTTAGCCTAAGTGGAAAATTCTCCACCAGGGGTACCAATAATGAAGAAGGCACCGGCCTGGGCCTGATACTGTGCAAAGAATTTGTAGAAAAGCATGGCGGAAAGATATGGGTGGAAAGTGAACTGGGTAAGGGGAGTAAGTTTATTTTTACTGTGCTGGGGGTGTAAAACCACCATTAATTCAAAATTTAACTCCGAAGGGCTGGTGTTATTATTTGATATATAGCGAAATAATATCACCCCTTCAGGGTTTACAATTTTAAGGAACTATCAGGGAACTTGACATTTTAATGCATTTTTCATAAAAATGCCCCGTCAATCGGGGCATTTAATTTTATTAGTCTATTATTTTTTAGTCTTCAATTTTACACTGTCCTACATAGTATTCATTAACCATTTTGCCCCAATATGGCTTGGTAATATCATCACCTTTTTCTTTAGCAAACAAGCCCTGTGCCTTTTCGAAATAAGGTTGCGCTGCTTTTTTACCACCGCCAAATGCTTTTGGAGTATAGAATTTTGAAGTACCCTGCAGGTAATACATACGTGGGTTGTCGGGGTTAATTCCCTTGGCGCTTTCCAGGTTATCGCTAAAGATTTTGCCATATTTCATCCACCTGTTGGCACCATCTATCACCATACGGGCATTGGCTATCATAGCAGCAAGTACATAGGTTTCGTCATTTTCCTTTTTCAAAATGCTAACCGCAGCTTCCTTTTCTTTTTCTGCCTCATCAAGGTAGGCATCACGCTTTTCAGCACTTTTTTCGGTGTAGCTTATCATTGTCTTGCTGAGTGCAGCATAGTAGTGGGTTATCCATTCCCCATCCCATTTTTTGGCTATCAGGCTTAGCTTATTGCTTTGTTCCACCTTAGTATCGGGTACCATGGTAGTATCAAATGCAGTAAATGTCTTTAGGAGGACCGCTTTATAGTCCTGGGCTTGTGCAGCCATTACGGTGAAGGCCATTGCCCCCATTAAAATTAGTTTTTTCATTATTGTTTATGTTTTAGTTTGGTGTGTTATTGATTAAAAATCTTGTATTTAATGTTTACAATTCATCCTTTGAAAACTGAGTCAGCGACATATTTACCCCAAAAAATATAGAACGATACATAGCTGGTACAATTGGGTTCCGCTGACCTGTTGGCTGTCCACCGGCATTATAAACATAACGGTAGCCAAACTCATTGTGGATATTAGCTATATTGTCTATGCTGATGTAAAACACTGTGAACCACTTACCAAAAGTATGCAACCATGCAGCCGATACGGCTATATTATTAAACGTTTTGGTTCGGTCGCTCAGGAATTTCGAGTAATCAGATGGGTCATTCAGTGGATTATAATAGGGTCTGCCACTCGCAAAACTATAGGTAGCGCTCAGGCTGGTATGCCATTTGTCCACAAAGTACTTACCTACCAGGCTCAGGTTATTATCAGCAATAAAGGTAGGCGTAGCTTCGGTAGGGAAGTTGCTATACATACGGCGGGTATCTATATAAGAGTAGGATACCCAATAGTCAAGGTTTTTGATGGATTTTTTATCCCGATAAAATAGCTCCAGCCCCTTTGCATAACCACTACCATTATTATTGACCATAGTATTATAGGCAATTGTGCGGTAGGCATTAGCATTGTATACCGAATCCTGCTCCAAAACCAATTTACTGTATTGCTTATAATAACCCTCAAGCCTTAGTGTACGGTCGCTTTTGCTATACTGCCAGTTAAGAATATAGTGAACCGATTGTTGCATACCCGGCCTTAAACCTGCCAATAAGTAAGCATTATCAGGGTCCTGATAAAATAGGCCACTTGCAAATGATGCCTGGCTATGATTGCTGGTCTTAATAGCCATGGAGAATCGTGGGGCAATGGTTGCCTTGTCCAACAGGTTACTCTGCTCATAACGCACACCACCCTTAAAAGATAACAGATTAATAGGCGACCATTCAGCTTCTGTGTAACCGGATACAAGAGTCTCGGTAAATTTCTGCTCTGGAATGTTATAGCCTGAGATAAACACATTTTTGGTATTGCCATAGTTTTGGATATCTGTACCCACCAGCAGATTCAACCTCGCAGTAAAATAGCGCTTACCCTCTATCCTAAACTGATTCCTGAAATCCTCCTGCGTAATAGGCATTGGCCCGAAGCTATTATCGGTTTTGTCCAGGCTATAGGAGGCGGCTGTGTACAGGCTGTACTTGCCCTTCCACATTTGCCTGTAGGAAGCATTACCATAATAATACTGGTCTTTGGTAACGAAATTGATATTATCACCCTGTCTGGCAAAGCTGTTTGCCATAGAGCTTGCTCCGTTTGTATCCACCCCTGCATACGGATTAGGTATGGTAATACCACTCTTTCCTAGCGAAGTATTGAGGCTTACCTTGAGGGTGGCATCCTTTTTGGGTTTCCATACATACCTCAGATTGCCACCACCACCTACTGGTACTTCGTAAAATTTAAAATTGGTTGTGGCAATTCCATAAAAGGGGGTAAGGTTATTGTAATTGGCGCCAAAATCAAGGCTTGCATTCTTCCATTTCTTTGTTCCCGATGCATAAACACCAGCCATATTAATGCCCAGATTCACCGTACTTTTATCAGCAATATCAGTAGTGTTCAATTCTAGCAAACCTGAAAGTGCCTGCCCGTATCGGGCACTATAGCCCCCGCTGCTAAATGATACCCCCTGATAATTGAATGCACCAAAGCGGCTACGGGTTGAAACACCGGGAGGCCCGCTGATGAAGGCATTTTGCACCACCATCTCATCAACCAATATAGAAGCCTCGCTTGCATCACCTCCCCTTACAAACAGGCCATTATCAGAGCCAGTCTGCTGTGTGCCAGGCAGCATTTCTATGGCTTTTACTACATCGGCATTGGCCCCGGCTGTAGTTACAATATCCAGAGGTTTCAATACGGTTTTGCTCTTATCATTAGATGCATCAAATGAACCTGCAGTTATCACCACCAGGTCCAGGTCATGAAGTTTATTAGACTTCATATGGAGTACAATATCCTTTACATCACCCATTACCACTATAGGCAGGCCCGATGTTTCGTGGCTTACCTCGCTTGCTACTATGGTCTGGTTACCTTTTTCAGATGTGGTAAAAGAGAAAACACCCATACTATCGGTGGTAGCCCCATCAATAGTATTGTCCAGGTACACATTGGCACCCCTAATAGGTTTTTCCTTATCGTCAAGTACCTTACCACTAATTCTATAATCGGCCCTTGCAAAGCCAAACATCAATATTAGGAAAGGAAGTAACAAAGTTTGCTTCTTAAGCATGGTGTTTAAATTAAATTTCATACGTAATTCTTCAATCAGGTGCAAAACTAGCTGCTAACCTGTGTTTACTAAAATAATTTTCGGCTAAATATCAGGCCTTGTCGGTGAATCGTTAAAAATTAGCGGTGAAGTAGAAAGTAGGATGGTATTGTACACGTTCAATAACCCAATACCACTTACTTAATACTTTTGGGGTATATAGCTATCTATTAAGTAGTAACATAAGTTACGAACAAATACTATTTATTAAGTACGCCAGAAAAACGTCTTTCTACTTATGTCTATCTACTAAATACCTACAAAAAACGTCTTTCTACTTTCTACTATATACTTTCTACTAAATTCCCTGCCTACGTTTTAACCTTTAACTTTTACCTTAAGAAGGATTGATATAGGCTTTCAAGTCTTTCACATACTGATCGAATGCATCAATACCCTTTTTAGTTATTTTGCACACAGTAAGTGGGTAATTGTTCCTGAAAGTTTTGTTCACCTCAATATAGCCTTCGGTCTTCAATTTGTCGAGTTGCACGCTAAGGTTTCCCGATGTAGCCTTGGTTTTTTCCTTGAGGTAGGTAAACTCAGCCTCCTGCAAAGAAATGAGCAGAGAAACGATAGCCAGTCTAAGCTGCGAATGCAGCACGGGATCAAGTTCTTTAAACATTTTGCTTGAAGCGGTTTTTTAGAATATATCCGGGAATAATGTATGATACCATAATTGACAATGCGAGGAGGAGCAACTGTATTTCAAAACCAGTATGGAAAGCCACTAATGCTATTACCCAGCAGCAAACACCACCTATTACCATTGGTTTCAGGTCCATAATACCTCCCGATACAAAGGTACCGATACCGTATAACAGTATTAGCACAGGGTAGGCATTTAATTGAAGCAGGTTGCCTGAAAAAAGTGTAATACCGAAACAAACACCCAATGCTGTCCATAAGTAACCTGATACCTTATCGATCATTGTTTTTATGCGCTCCTTCCTTTTTTGTTTTCTCAGGCCTATCATTTGCGCCACTGCAGCCAATGGCATTAAAATAGCCCAACCAAGAAAATTGTATTCCACATTCATCTTTATCAAGGCATACTGAGACAGGCTTGCAATGAAAACTGCCCATCCCCAAATGAGGTAAATAAAACTGCGGTCGTTAAACTCGCTTCTTGCGGTGTTGATCATCTCTGCGATCAAGTCCAGATGTTGTTGCTGATTGTTTTCCATTTTTATTTTGTTTTAGTGGTTATTCATAAACTTAGCACAAAGATAAAGTAGTTTATAAAATAAACAAGTTTATTGAAAAATATTTTTTCACTGGAAATCAGGTGATATGCTATTACAAAATCGGAAAACTACTAGGGGAAATATCCTAACTGCCTCTAAATGGGCGCTTTTAATGCATCAACTTAATAGCTACCAGCAATTTTGTAAACTCCTGATAGGGTACCCACATTTTTAATTGGGGAATAAACACCTCTGTGGCATCCTCATCAAGAAATAACTTGTAATCGAAAACAGGATATTCCGGTGAATAATAACCGGGATAATAGAGCGGGATATTGCTTTGAAGGCAATAATTGAGCTTAAGTAACATGAGGTATTTGCCGGGGCTATACTTTTTATATGCAGGGTCATAGAAATTTACAATGCCTTCTATTGTCCTTACACCCTTATCAAATACCCCGGCAGCAATTAGCTTACCATTATCCCTTACTTCAATAACGTAACTATCCCATACCTCATTAGTAACATCCGACAACAATAATTCCAGGCTTTTTGCCGTTTCAAACTCCAGACTGCTCACATATTGGGCGTGTAGGTCTATCAATTCAGGAGTTAAGGAAAATACCCGGTACTGTACATCAAATTGCTTGTTGCGGCTGATAATCTTTTTTGCACTGGCTGAAAGGTGGATTTTTTTTACCACATACCTCAACCAAAATACCGAATATGCCCTATCATGCCCCGGTATCTCCAAAAAATCGGTAGTGAAAATAAACTTACCCGTACGGTACCAGCCAAACGCCAGATAATTATCCAGTATTTCGCCCTTGGCAGAGTTGGGTAATAGTATATCATCAATCATTGGGGGATACTTCTATTCGGTTTTTTGCTAAAAATACAGGGAAATGGGCATACTGCACCGGAATTTCATTACTTCAAGCTGATTCCGAAATTAGCATTATACCTTTTTGAAGATATATTTGGCAAATATTGCCCATTACGGAGGTATTTGCGCCAAAATTCTTGCAATTTTAAAGTTCACCTTTAAAATATCTAAAGCCAACCTTTAAAATTGCAAAACCAGGTTGCCAAAATTCTATATTCTTTGGCAATAGGCGTATATACATTAATTACCGCCTCCACTAGCACATAATTGATTTTTGTTGCTTTTTTGTTAACATTTTATGTATTTTGCATTTCCAATTTTGACACCCTTCTCACTTAAGTCTAATTATCAATTTTGTTTAAAATACAACAATGAAAAAAATAATTACAAATCTGTTTGTAGGGTGTAGCATGCTATGCTCAATACCGGCGATGGCCACTAATTTCTGGCATATTGCCGACGCAGAACGAGCACCAAAAGCTCTTCAGGTAATTCATCCCACCAAATTCCAGGTGTTTACAGTTGATGAAACTTCGCTGAAATTACAAATGTGGAACCTTACAGAAGACCCCAATGAAGGTATTATTGTTACACTCCCTTTACCTAATGGTACCTACCGTGATTTCAAAGTATGGCAATCATCTATGATGCCTGAAGAACTTGCAGCAAGGTATCCTGAAATTAAAACCTTCACTGGTGTGGCAGTTGGTGACCAGCGTGTTACTGCCAAGCTCGATTTTACTCTATACGGATTTCATGCCATGATATTTGACGGCGATAATACGTGCTTCGTTGACCCTTATGATAATTACCACGACGGATTCTATATGGCGCACTACAAAAGTGATGAAACACGTGCCTATGCCGACCGAATGAAATGCGAAGTAATGGCCGAAGACCATATAGCACTTACTAATGGTGAGCCAGTAAATATTGGCCATACTCCCAAAGCTGGTGCACGCACATTTAATGGCCATAACCTGCGCACTTATAGGCTGGCACTATCAGCCGACCATTTTTATTGCCAGGCCGCAACGGGATTGGCTAGTCCTACTATTGCACAGTCGCTGAGCAAAATGACTACCTCTATGAACCGCATTAACGGTGTGTATAACAGGGAGTTCTCAGTTCAAATGAATTTCTGCACAAAAGAAGATACCCTGATATGGCCTACAAATACAGGTAGCATCAATGGCAATGACCCATTTAATACTATTGATGCAAATGGTTCGGCATGTATGACAGCAAACCAAACCCAATGTACTAATAGGATAGGTTCAGGTAATTACGACTTGGGTCATGTATTCACCACTGGTGGTGGTGGTATTTCCTCACTTGGTGTGGTATGTAATAACACCCAAAAAGCTAAAAGCTGCACAGGTAGTTCAACCCCGGTTGGTGATGGTTTTGACATAGACTACGTAGCCCACGAAATGGGCCATGAATTTGGTGCCAACCATACTTTTAATAATAACCAGGATGGTAGCTGTAGTGGTAATGGCGTATCAAGCGTGGCTTATGAGCCGGGTAGCGGAAGTACCATTATGGCCTATGCCGGTATCTGCCCTCCCGATGATATCCAGCCGCACAGCGACCCTTACTTCCATGTAGCCAGCCTTATGGATATTACCACTAAACTGAATGGCTCTGAAAATGCATGTGCGGTTATTACAAGCACTGGAAATAAACTGGTATACCTGCCTACTTTCTCTGCCACTTATACCATACCCTACAAAACCCCGTTCGAACTTACAGCCCCAACAGCTGTAGATTCGGTAGCTGATACATTAAATACTTATTGCTGGGACCAAATGAATAAGGGCAGCTACAATACCCGCCTGGCCAATACTTACGGTTCGGGGCCTATTTTCAGGAGTTATAATCCTTCTACATCGCCTACCAGGGTATTCCCTAAGTTGAGCCTTGTATTGGCGGGTACGCTTAATTATGTAGGGACAGAAAACGCACAGGGCGAAAAAGCCCCTGATACTGCCCGCTACCTTACCTTCAAAATGACTGCACGTGATATTTATAATGGCAAAGGTTGTTTCCTTTTCCCCGATGATACTATCCACCTGAACGCCGTAGCAACAGGTGCAGCTAATAACTATGCAGGATTTAAAGTTACCAGCCAGGGTACTACAGGTATCTCCTATGCCGGTGGCAGCACCCAAACTATTACCTGGAACGTGGTAGGAACCAATGCAGCCCCGGTAAGTGCTACTAATGTGGTTATCTATATGTCTACAGATGGTGGAAATACATGGCCATATACCATTGGTACCTTCCCCAACTCTGGTACTGCAAGTGTAAGCGTGCCAAATGTTACCACAACATCGCAGGCACGCTTTAAGGTGAAAGGTTCAGGTAATGTGTTCTTTAATGTGAACCTGAAAAACTTTACAGTCACCCATACCGGTGGTTTAAGTACTGCTAACCTGGTATTGGCCGATAATGTTAATGTGTACCCGGTACCTGCTACTAATATGCTTAATATTGTTTCTACTGCCAATACCCCACTATCAGCTACAGTATACAATGTTTTGGGTCAAAATTTATGGAACGGCACTGTAAACGACAAAGCAAATATCCAGGTTGCTGAGTGGGCCAGGGGAATTTACTATATCAAATTCACTGGTAATGACGCTACTGGCCAGGTTGTAAAACAAATAGTATTGGAATAATATCCGGTATTGATAAAATAAAAACGGCCGATGTGTTTTTGAAACGCATCGGCCGTTTTTTTGTTACCGCCGCATGTTTTTACCTGCCCCCGGGCATCTCTGCGAATCCGCTTTTTCTGCGGGTGAAGTAGCCTCCAAATAGGTGGGGTGTGGGTTTCGCCGTTGTTGGTATTTTCACCCTCGAGGTTAGCCGGAAATGATGACAGATTACTTATGATACAACATTTGCAAAACATAGAATTGTTGGTGATAACACCAACAATGGTTTGCTGGGGAGTACCAAAAGCGATAGGCCCCGATTTTCGGGGCCTATCGCTTTTGGTATTTTACAAATGTCTTATTCTTTGTTGATTCTAATTTCCTGCAGGATGAACCTACCATCTTTCATACGCATCAAAATGTATACATTGTATTTGACACCATTAGGTGGTGTAAAATCACCGATAATGAATTTTGAGGTATTATCTGGTGAGCCATTATCCAGTATCACGAAGTCCTTAGGGTTGTTTTTGTCAAAAAAGTCCCTCAATACTACTTCGGCCTGGTTATGGCTATAAATTGACTGGTTGTTATTAATGGTTATTGGCACAAAACTATCGAAGTAGCGCACCATATCCGTAACCCTGTTGTTTTTTATGGCATTCACCATATCTTCCATTGGGGTACGGGTTGTTTGCGCCTGCACAATGTTCATCATTGCCAGGCATCCTAAAACCAGTAAGAATCTTTTCACGTAAATTTTTAAATCAATAGCACACATATCTTTAAGTCTCTGAAAATATACATCAAAAATCAAGCCAAAAATTACAAATTCTATAAATAAATGGTAAAATGAAGGTCTAAAATAAGCATAAACCAAAAAAATACCAAAATCTCCGTAATTAAGCCCTGAAAAACTTACTAAAATACAATTAGATGATTTTTTTTGCAAATAAAATTTGCCCAATATGCCGAATCAAAAAATTGCTTGAAGGTTAATATTTATAGCAAAAATCGAGCCAAATTTAGTTTTTCTAGCCATTTTTTTAGGATTTTATTGGCTTTATCTGAATTATCTCCTTTCAAAACGCCCATGCATGCTAATTCTTGTTTTAATTCAACATCCTCTTCTCATAGGGAGAATAGCCAAATTTGTAAAATCATCAATAAAATAGGTATCCATTATTACCTACCTTCAACAT
>CANGSR010000020.1 GCA_947456055.1 Chitinophagaceae bacterium | reverse complement strand
GCACACCATAAAAGAGAGTAAAAAAAGAGGCCATGCCACCTTAGACCTTGAAGGTAGTATGGATGAGGGGGTAGAAAAATTCTTCCGCAATTTTGGCGGGGACAGGGTCTTGTATATTGTTTTGAAAAAGAACAAATCTATATTATGGCAGTTGAAGCAGGCTGTGATGGGGTAGGGGGTAGTAATAATATTAGGTGTGATTCTACATAAATTTTAATGCGGAAGTGTAAACCCGAAGGGTTGATATTATTGTAGAATATAGATAAACAATGATGGTGAACCCTGAAAGGGTGATATTATTTGCGTGTCTGGAATGAAATAATGCCACCCTTTCAGGGTTGTGCCCCTATTATTGATGTCTATCTACAATAATGCCAACCCTTCGGGTTTAGAAAATTGGTTGCGTATACTTTGGAATTATTCATTTCATATCCCAGCCTACCTACACCTTACATATCTTTGCCTAAATGAATGACTTTTCTTCTGAAATATTTTACAGGACTGCACGTAGCGGTGGTAGTGGTGGCCAAAATGTAAACAAGGTGGAAACCATGGCCGAAGCCCTATGGGATGTGAATGCATCAAGGTTTTTCCAGCCGGAAGAAAAGGAACTGATATTGCAAAAACTCCAGAAAAAGCTGAATAAGGAAGGCCATCTTGCAGTGAAATGCAGTGAAACCCGCTCCCAGCTTGAAAACAAGTTGATAGCCCAAAGGAAGATGACCGAAATGGTGGCTAAAAGCCTGATAAAACCCAAGAAAAGAAGGCCGACCAAAATCCCTAAAGCAGTGATTGAGAAACGCCTTGACTCAAAGAAAAAGGACTCCTTCAAAAAAGAAATGCGCAGGCCACCTTCTGTAGATTAGTCAAATAATAACCAACCCCTTTACCCTCATAAACCCTCATTTTTGATAATTGATGTACATACATGTATATTTGTGTAGAGATTAATTCAGACCCAGGAAAACATGTATTGTTAAGTTATTATTGGGTATATTTATAATCAGGGTTTTACTTGTTTGCAACCTATATTTTTGATTTGCGAAAATGGAAAGAAAATCATTTTTAAAAGCCGGTGGTTTATTGGCACTGGCACAATTTACAGGTATGAATACATTATCGGCTTTAAATGCTTTGGGCAATGCCTTGCCCCCGTCAGAAAGGATGCCCGTACTTTTTGTGGGCCATGGCAGCCCTATGAATGCTATTGAGGACAATTTTTACAGCCGTAGCTGGCAGGCAATGGGTAAAACATTGCCACGGCCTAAAGCTATCCTGTCTATATCGGCACACTGGCTTACCAATGTTACCAAGGTAACCGCCATGAAACAACCCAAAACCATCCACGATTTTGGTGGTTTCCCTAAAAAACTATTTGATGCTGAATACCCAGCACCAGGTTCGCCCGAGATGGCTAACTTCACCAAAGAACTGGTGACCCACAGCCATATACAGAGCGATGAAAGCTGGGGCCTGGACCATGGCACCTGGAGTGTATTGCTCCCCATGTACCCCGCTGCCGATATACCGGTTTACCAGTTGAGCATAGTATATGAGCAGCCACCCGCCTACCACTATGAGATAGGCAAGCAACTGAACAAGTTGCGTGATAAGGGAGTATTGATAATAGGCAGTGGCAACCTGGTACACAACCTGGGCATGATAGACTGGAGTGGCGGTAACAAGGTATATGACTGGGCCAAAGAATTTGACACCCGCTTTGCCGACTGGATAATGAAGGGCGACCACAAATCGATAATGGATTACCAAAAAATACTGGGCAAAACCGCCGATATGGCACACCCATCCAACGACCACCTGCTGCCCCTTTTCTATATACTGGGACTACAACAAAAAAACGATAAAATCAGCTTCTTCAACGACAAGATGGATATGGGCTCCATATCTATGAGGTCTATAATGTTGAATTCTTAAGCGGGAAAATACATTTATACAGGCTTGCCAAACCGGGGATCAACCAGGTTGGTAAGCCTGATTTTTTATGAGGATAATTACCGGTTGGGTCTAAGTATCCCGACTAAGTTCGAGTGACTGTCAGTCATCTTTAGACTAATAGGGTTGGGGTATTACAAAAATAGCATTCCTGCTATAGGTTTTTGTATCTTTCCGTTACATAGCCAAAAATTTGTAGTCTATATGGAATTAAAGCATAAATCGACCCAGAGCATAGAGGAGTTAAAAAAGCAACGTAAATCGAATCTTAAAGACCTGATAGATAAAAAACAAACTGTCTCAGGCCTTAACAAATTAGCCCTCTGGATTACCAACCATGTAGGCAGTATGGGCTTTTTTGTCATCATTTTTATCTGGACAGCTTGCTGGCTTAGCTGGAACATTTTTGCCCCTGTACCTATGAGGTTCGACCCATTTCCTGCATTTGTGCTCTGGCTGTTTATGTCGAACATGATACAGCTTTTCCTAATGCCACTCATTATGATAGGCCAGAACCTGCAATCATCGCATGCTGATTCCCGGGCCGAAGCTGATTTTGAAATCAATAAACAAGCCGAGCGGGAGATAGAAACCATTTTACAACACCTTGAAAACCAGAATGCCCTTATACTTAGGATTCTGGAAAGGGTAGAAAATAATGAGCAAAGGAAACCCTGATTTGGTTGGGTGATAGTTCGCTTTTTTACAACTAATGCGGGGGAGTATTAAAGCCTTATTCCTCCTCTTTATGGATCTTAAATGTGTAAACCCTTTGCGATATATAGCTTAGGATTGCTGTGATAACCATAACGAAGATATAAGAAATATCGGCCCGGACCATTGGCAGGGCAAAGGCGAAAAACTTAATAAGCAGATAAGTAAGGTAGATAAAGGTTACTGTAACTACTGCATACCTGAAGAATTGGACCTTGCCATGAAGGTTAGATTCAGGGAAAACAATGTGGCGTGACAGGATGAAGCCAATAGGAAAGCTAATGCAAAAAGCTATAATGTAAGCCAGGACCTTGGCACTAATTATGATGCCATACACAAATTGGGTATCCTGCCTGTGTAATAATATATTGAAGCTTAGTGAGTAAAGTACCCAATTTAATACTGTATTGGAACCACCACAGGCTAAATACCTGAATGTTTGTGTAGGTATTATCCTCTTGAACGGAATATGGAAGAAGTCTATAATTCCTATTATTATATGGCGGGCTTTTGACAGCAAATAATTAGAGTGATTTTTTTTCAAAATTAAGATAATTTCCCGGCCTGCCTAATATCTATTTTTCTCAATTATAGTACATGGCCGGGACTAACCATTACTGAAGACCCCCAGGTAAAAAAAAGGAGTTGATTGCTCAACTCCTGAATGCGTCTTTTATCTTATCGAAGAATCCCCCTTCTTCCCTTTCGCTCTTAGCATCAGGACCCG
This sequence comes from Chitinophagaceae bacterium, assembly GCA_947456055.1. Taxonomy (GTDB): domain Bacteria; phylum Bacteroidota; class Bacteroidia; order Chitinophagales; family Chitinophagaceae; genus Nemorincola. The sequence goes on along the minus strand of CANGSR010000020.1, from coordinate 22,468 downwards.
GTTTGAAATTCGGTGAATTTTTTAGTTTTTCAATCATATCCTTCTCTTCGTGGCTCAGATGCTGTGGTGTCCATACGTTCACTTCTATCACCTCATCGCCCCTGTCATATCCCTGGAAAGCCGGGAAACCTTTGCCTTTCAGCCTCAGGGTTTTGCCACCCTGGGTACCAGGTAATATTTTGATTTTTGCTTTACCATCAATAGTAGGAACCTCGGTTTGCAAACCTAATACAGCCTCAGGGAAAGAGATATGTAACTGGTAAACCACATCAAGGTCACGACGGGTGAGGAACTCATGCTTTTCTTCCTCTACCAGCAACAGCAAATCACCCGGAGGGCCACCACGCTCACCTGCGTTACCACGACCACTCATGCTCAATTGCATACCATCCTGAACACCGGCTGGTATATCAAGGCTTAGTGTTTCATCGCCATATACACGGCCTTCACCTTTACAGTTGCCACATTTTTGGGTTATCTGACTGCCTTCACCATTACATGTAGGGCAGGTAGTTACAGTTTGCATCTGGCCCAAAAACGTATTGGTAACCCTGCGTACCTGGCCAGAACCACCGCATGTGCCGCAATTCTGTATTGAATTTCTATCTTTTGCACCACTGCCATTGCAATGCTGGCAGGAGATATGCTTTTTAACCTTTATTTTTTTATTGGCTCCATTAGCAATCTCGGCATAATCCATTTTTAGCTTTATGCGCAGGTTGGCACCACGTGTACCCTGCCTGCGGCCACCACCACCCTGGCCACCAAACATACTGCCAAACATATCATTACCAAAAACATCGCCGAAGTTGGAGAAAATATCCTCCATCCTCATGCCACCCTGTGGGCCATAACCACCGCCACCACCACCGGTAGCTGCATGGCCAAAACGGTCGTACTGTGCCTTTTTGTCGGGATTACTTAGTGTATCGTAGGCTTCAGCAGCTTCTTTAAATTTCTCCTCCGCTTCCTTATTACCGGGATTACGGTCGGGATGAAACTGCATAGCTATCTTACGGTAAGATTTTTTAATCTCATCGGCTGCAGCTCCTTTGGTTACGCCCAGCACCTCATAATAGTCACGTTTTGCCATTTAATATGGTGTTATTTGTTTTAGGATTTCCCATCAAGGAAATGTGTTCAGAATTTTAGAAAAAAATCTATGACCAGGTATAACCCCGGATTTACTATCCAGACTTAAAACCACGCCACAAATTAAAACAAAAATAAAGTATTCTTATCGCCTTTTTCCAATCTGTATTCAATCAAAAACCTTAGTTAAAGTCTTGAAACTAACTATTTACCTACTATCACTTTAGCGTGCCTTATCAGCTTGTCGTTAAGGTAATATCCAGGCTCTACCACATCTATTACCTTGCCTATCATTGACTCGTTAGGTGCAGGTATTTCAGTTATTGCCTCATGTAAATCAGGATCAAAATCTTTGCCATTGGCATCCATAGCCTTCAGGCCTTTCTGAGCCATAATGTTATTCAACTTATTGAAAACCAATGATACGCCTTCTTTCAGCAAGTTCACATCGGTAGTATTATCCAGTTGTTTACCTGCCCTGCCCATATCATCCATCACCACTAGTAGCGACTGGATGGTATTTTTAGCAGCAGTTTGTTCCAGCTCCATTTTTTCTTTAGCCACACGCCTGCGGTAATTATCAAATTCTGCAACCATGCGCAGGTATTTGTCCTTCATTTCGGCCAGGTCGCCCTGTAGCTTCACAACCTCATCATTTACTGTATTTTCAGTGTTTTCCTGAGGTGCGGTATTACCTTCATTTTCTATCTCTTCGTTATGTGCCAAGTTGTCGGTGTTTTCGTTGCCCGTTGTTGAATTACTCTCCATAGTCTTCTTTTTTTTGAAAAACATAGTGTTAGGCAATTGTGCAATTATTTTGCCAATTGATTATTTGGGACAAAATGTCGCAAAAAATTGAGGGGATAAGACAAAATGTTTCCCTGCAAAAAATTCGTGTAACTTTTTTCTGCCTGCCACGATATACTATTACAACGCCACAAATAGAACATTAGGTTACAAGCAATGAAGGTGAATTTGAAAAATGGGCAATAAAATGAATAATTACTTTTTCTAACCCTTTTTTCACCCTGAAAACGGTGTTACAAAAATGCAAATCACCCATATAGCGTTAAAAGTACCCCTTGTAACCACATGTACATTTGTAGCGTCATAGTAAGCACAATTAATTCACTCAACAAAAAACAGAAGTATGAAACAATCAATCATCACATTCGCACTTTTAGCGACATTTTCGGTAGCCAACGCACAAAGTGCTACAACAACAAAACAGGATGCAAAAAAAGAAGCATCAGGAAATGAATTCAACGGAGCCACAATGAACGTAGCTAATGGCTTCATCAGTTTCGCCGGTCTGCCTGAGATGCAGAAGGGTACATGGGCAGTTATTACCGATGCCAACGGGGAAGAAATTAAGCAAGTACGCATTACCCAAACTGAAAACAGTGTTGATGTAAAGAAATTAAAAAAAGGCATGTACTTCGTATCACTGGTATATAAAAGTGTAAGCAAAAAAGCTTTTGTACTGAATATCTAATATTCTGTAACCAACATTCAGCATTCAACGTCATATAAGCATCAATATTTCCATATAAAACTAAAACAAGAATTATGAACAAGTTAATCATCACCTTCGCACTATTGTCAGTTATGAATACTGCCGGTGCACAAACATTAGCCTTATCTACACCAAAGGCTGAAGAAAAAAGTAATTTTTCTGCCATTGTAAAACCAGGCAATGAGTTTGGCAATGCTATAATGAACCATAGTGGCACCACCCTGTCGTTCGATGGATTGCCTAATACCGACAAAGCTTCATGGGCCATCATCACCGATGAATATGGGGAAATAGTAAAGCAGACTAAAATTACCTCTAGTGAAAATTCGGTTGATGTGCACCGCCTGGGTAAGGGTATGTATTTTGTTTCGCTGGTAGTTAAAGACCAATGCAAAAAGGCGTTTGTGTTGAACTTATAATAAATTCAAAAGTAAAAAGTCAAAATTCAAAAGTAAAAAGTCAAAAACCTGCAAGTGGGGCAAATTCAAAAAACAGCCTGACTTAATCCAATCATTGCTTTTGAACGTTTTTCACAATTTCGCCAGCAAATTTCCCATCATTACTTATGCCACCATTAGGAATGCCTTTTTCCACATATTTACCGTTTGACTCGTAATGAGCAAATAAAAGGGGTATTCCTTCGCCAAGGTCAAAGTTTTTATTGTCCTGAACATGCATATGTAAATGTGGTTCTGATGTATTGCCCGAATTTCCGGCAAGGGCCAGTTTTTGCCCCTCTGTTACGGTATCTCCCTTCTTTACCAGTAGGGAATGCGGTTGCAGATGGCATAGGAAGAGATATTGGTGTGGGGCAACCTCCATAATAATATGGTTGCCTGTAGGTGATGTACCTCCATCCATTGCTCCGGGCGCCATATCCGGGTCTGTGTGGAAGGTATATACCACCTTGCCTGCACATGGGGCAAGGACAGGCATACCATAGATAAAATAGCTGCTCAATTTGGAGCTATCACCCTGATGGGTTTTGCCGTTGTGGGTAATGAGCAGGTCGTAGGCATAGCATTGGTTGGGGTAGCCTACATGATAATTGGTAGCTTCGGTAGTACCACCCCAGCCAACGGTAAGCGTACTATCCGTTGGCAGCCTGAAGGCAACCAGGCATGGTTTGTTGTAATAAGAACTAGTATATTGTGAATACAGTAGGCCCGAGAACCCAAGTGCCACCAGGCATACAAAACCTACCAAACGCCATTGATTAAAAAACGGCCTGTATCTTAACGATTTTATTAGGGCAATAATGAAAAAGACAACTGACAAAAATGGGAATAAGATGGGGGCGAAATAGAATATCACTATCCCTTTAGGTCCACCATGCTTTGATTGTAGGTAGGCATAACACAAGCCTTGTAAAAAAATGGCAATGAAAGTTGCAAATACCCACCAGTCTTTTTTGACGCTTTTTGAGGTGTTTTGTGTTGGCATGGCTTAGATTTTACACAAATCTATATTATTGCAACTCCTATCCCTGACCCGCTAAGGGTGATTTATAGCTGAACAAAAAAATACCCCACCATATTTGGTGGGGCAAGTATTTTATAGAGTCGAAACGATATAATAGAAAAATCCTTATCCCATCTTCTCGTCAATATCAGCCAATTTGAAAATTTCCTTAAGCCTTACACCCCTGTCTGATTTTTGCAGGCTACAACATTCATTTTTTGGGTCGTGCTCAAAAAATAAAGTCCAGTTATTTTCTACAGCTTCATTGAGGAGTTTGTGTTTTTCCCCCAATGTTACCAGTGGGCGCATATCGTAGGCCATCACCCATGGCATGGAGATATGGGCAGTGCTTGGTACCAGGTCGGCACAAAACAAAATGCTGGTATTATTGTATTTTATCTGTAGCAACATCATATTATCGGTATGTCCGTTTACATACCTTATCCTGATACCCTCTATCCATTCTTCACCATCCGGTGTTTCTACAAACCTCAGTTTACCGCTTGCCTCTATAGGTAGAATATTATCTTTAAGGAAAGATGCCCTTTCCCTTTCATTAGGTGCCAAAGCACTGTCCCAATGTTGCTTATTGGTCCAGTAAAGTGCATTTTTGAAATTAGGCACCAGTTGGTCACCCTCCCTTACTATACTACCACCACAATGATCGAAATGCAGGTGGGTAAGGAAAACATCGGTGATATCGACTTTGGTAAAACCATAAGAGGCAAGCCCTTTTTCAATGCTATCCTCACCATGTGGGTAATAATGGCTGAAGAATTTTTCGTCCTGCTTATTGCCCATCCCATTGTCAATCAATATTTTACGGTCGCCGGTTACCACCAACAGACAACGCATAGCCCAGCTACACATATTGTTATCATCAGCCGGATTAGCCTTGTTCCACATTGATTTTGGTACCACACCAAACATTGCACCACCGTCGAGCTTAAAATGGCCGGCATTTATTGAGTAAAGTTTCATTTCGTTCAAAGTAAAAAGTCAAAAATTAAAAGTCAAAACGGCTTCATGGTCAGAAAGCCTTTAATGGGAACTATGATAACTAATAATCAAAATACTTTGAGTACTATTTATCACCTTGTAAAAGTAATACACTTTTGGGTTAGGAATATTGGGATTGTTGATAAGAGTAGGCAAATGCATTAAAATGTTTATTTCACTTTACTCAGCAATGTAAACAAACCCGAAGGGTTGATGTTATTGTAGAAAAATTACGATGAACGATGAAAAAACCCTGAAGGGGTGATGTTATTTCATATATAATGATATGGTATCACCCCTTCGAGTTTACAATTACAAAAAACAAGGTGGAAACTTGAAATTTTAATACGTTTGCCTTGGTTGACAATGGCTTTTAATTAATCAGTACTTCTTAGCCTGATGGGCTCCTGCTTGCGGATAGCTAAATAAAGTATCAGGCTACCCATTACGAAAAAGACGATGAGGGCCAATATGGCACTACGCATATTCAGTATACTATCAATAAAACCAAAAGACACCATACCAATAACAATGGCCAGCTTTTCGGTAACATCATAAAAACTAAAGAAAGAAGCGGTATCGTGGGTGGGAGGCATCAGCTTTGAGTAAGTACTGCGGCTCAGCGACTGTATTCCTCCCATAACCAAACCCACCACCGCCGCAATAGCGTAAAATTGTGTAGCAGTAGTAGTATAATAAGCGGCAACACAAACCCCAATCCAGATGCAAACTACAAATAAAAGAACCTCTAAGTTGCCGAATTTCTCGGATAGTTTAGCCATGATATAGGCACCTGCAATAGCAACCAGTTGAATAACAAGTATTACAGTTATTAATTGTTTCTGTACCAAATGTAATTCTTTGCTGCCGAAAATTGTTGCTGCCAGCATCACGGTTTGTACCCCCATACTGTAAAAGAAAAACGCCCCCAGGTAGGTTTTAAGCACAGGCATTTGCTTTAGTTGGCGCCACACTTTTTTGAGCTCATGAAATCCGTTTACTATAAGGCTATGTTTCAGGTCTTTGGCAAGGGGGATACCCTTTGGCAGGGTAAAAAAGGTTATTTGCGAAAAACCTGCCCACCACAAGCCTACCAAAACAAAGGATAATCTTGCAGAAAAGGAATCATCCGTTATGCCAAACCATTCGGGACATAAAACGAAGAGAAAGCAAATGACCTGCAAAATCACACTACCTACATATCCATAAGCAAAGCCCTGGGCACTCAACCTGTCCCGGTCTGTCTCAATGGCAATTTCGGGGAGATAGGCATTGTAAAATACGATACTGCCACAATACCCCAAAGCTGCCAGGCCCGAAAAGATGATACCCAGCTCCACGGTTTTGCTGGTAAAAAAATATAATCCGCAACAGCTAAAAGAGCCCAGGTAGCAAAATAGCTGCATGAAGAGTTTTTTGTTACCCTTATAATCGGCAATGGAGCTAAGTATGGGCGACAATAAGGCAATAATTAAATAGGCAGAGGCAATTGAATAATCGAATAAAGAACTGTTCTTAACACTAAAGCCAAAAAAAGACACCTTATCATTCACTACCCCATCCTTTGTTACAGTGGTAACGGCATTATAATAAGCCGGAAAAATGGTGGAGGTAATTACCAGGTTATAAGCCGAATTGGCCCAGTCGTACATAGACCATGCCCTGTGTATCTTTTTTGAGGAACTTATAGTAGGTGTATCGCTGGTAATAATATCCATGCATCTAAAGTAATTGTTTTATGGATATGGAGGATGGGAGGTGGAAGAATTAATAATCATTACCAGTAATAAAAGACTTTAAATATTGAAGATTGTAATTTCTATTAGTTTGATGGGTTTTGCTCAAATAAGACTTTTTAATAGATTCTAGTGAATCTGCAATCTCATTTAGTAACAGATTTTCGGCCATATATTTTCTTGCCTGATTTTCTGTCCATTGCAAAAACCATCCGTCCTTATCTTGATGTAACTCGGTTGTATAATCCTTGAATTCATTCAAGACCTTTCTCAAGGGTTTCTTTTTTCCCAACCTCATTTTATTGTCAAAAGGAAAAGGATACAGGATTATTAAAATAACACCACTACCTGTTATACACGAGGCTAAATTGGTAAGCCCATCCAGATATTCCTGCTTTTTCATTTTATGAAGCCATATATGTGTAATATGGGCTGTTGCGTCAACCGGCAACATTGCGAAGATTGATTTTATCTCCTGCTCAGATATTGGAAAATAAAAATCTCTTGAAGGATTATCAATGAGAAAAATAGGTGTTTCCTCCATTTCAACTGGTGCTGACAAACAGTGTTCTCTATTAAAAACCTTATCCGCTAGCTTAGGAAATGTGCGTCCACCCATAACATCACCCAATTTTCGGTTCTTTTTCCAGGCAGTATGTTTCCTCGATTGCATTTTTGTCTGTTTATCTCTATATCTCCCTAATCTCCTCTTCGCTTAGCCCCGTTAGGTCGGCAACATCCTTGATGCTCAAGCCTTTGGCAAGTGCCTTACGGGCTATTTCTTTCTGCTTTTTTAGCTCACCTGCTTCGAAGTTTGATAGCAGGGCACTTTCATTATCCCGCCAATTGGCTATATATCGGTCATAGTCTTTCCTTTCTTCATCGCTTAGCTTTAGTAGGGTCAGTTTCTCTTTGGCCTCATTTAGCCCCTTGGCATGGCTACCTTCTTTTACTTCTTCATTCTTCAGGAAATTAATCCATTCATCGAGGGTGTTCTTAGCGATATTATCAAACTGGTTTACCTTAATGATATAATATTCGGGGTATATTTTGGCGATCTTATCGGTGTGGTACATCAACTGCTCCTGTTTTGACAGATGCAGTTGGTCATTTTTATTTAACCCAATAAAATTAGTAGCCCCATGATAGATATAATCCTCCCCATGCCCCAGGTCGAAATAAACAATATTTACAGAGATAATCTTTTTCACCTTGCTATAGAGCATTCCGGCATCCATATTGTCAATAACCAGCTTTGATGTGCCGAAAATCATGCACATGAGGTAATCTCGCATAAAATCGCTTTGCACCTCAATGATAATCAGTTCGCCTTTGGTATTTTGTACCAATAAGTCCACCCTATTAGCCTTATTGTCCAGGCTTTGTTTATTGCTTTCACTATCCAGGATGCTTTCTATCTTAATATCCTCGCCAAGCAATTCACTCAAAAAACCCTCCAGGATGCCAAAGTTGGCTTTGTTCCTCAAAAGTCTTTTGATTGCCCAATCGAAGCGGATAGTATTTTTCATTCCTGAAAATTTTGCATTGCAAAGGTAATTGATTTTTGAGTATATGTAAGTAAAGAAGGTTTTGATAAAAAAAAGTGCAATAGCCTTACAAAGTTAAGTTTCACATTAATCATAGGATATGTAAACCCGGAGGGTTGTTATTATAGACCCTGATATCCTCAGGTTTTAAGACTCCGGGGGCCATGTCATTATTTATGCATTCCGGGGTTAAAACAAATATATTTTAGTAAAAATCGATGGCACGCCCTGTAAGGGCAAAATATATTAGCCCAGGGCATCGCCCTGGGAGGCAATGATTGCAAGATTTACAAGCCCTGCAAGGTCGACATCGCACCTCCTCCCATTTTCTTCCTTACTTTTACGTTCTTTAACCGATTTCAATAAATGACCATAATTTCTTCATCTATTACATTTCCGGGCATAGGCTGGTGGGAGCAGGTAATAAAGGCCGACAAATTAATAATAGACAATGGGGAGCATTTCCAGAAGATGAGTTATAGGAACCGGTACAGGATAGCTGGGGCTAATAATAGCATCCTGCTCACTGTGCCACTGGTAAAGGGCCGTGACCAAAAGTCGGTAATGGCTAACATACTCATACATAATGCAGAAAAATGGCAGGTGCAACATTGGCGCACCCTGGTATCAGCCTACCGCCGTTCCCCCTTTTTCGACCATTACGAACCTTCTCTTTCTCGCTTATTTGAAACTCCCTACACACACCTTACACATTTCAACCTTGAAAGCATAAAATGGGTGGTAAAACAACTGAGGCTAAAACTAGTAATTGAAGAAACAACAACCTATATTGATGATTATGGACCTGAAATACCTGATTTGAGAAAGAAGGAGCCAATAGCTAATGCTGATAAAAAATATTACCAGGTATTTGAAGACAGGCTGGGATTTGTGCCTAATTTAAGTATTCTGGATTTGTTGTTTTCGGAAGGGCCTGCGGTGGGGGAGTATTTGAAGAAGTAGAGCGTGGGTTAATTATTATTCCCTTTTCAAGCATTAGTTTCCCCAATAAATTGGGGCATATCATATTTCGATTGTTTTTCCACAAAGCTTTCACCCCAATAGGGTGTTCCTGTGTTTTGTTTTAAAAACAGGCAATAGAAATGTTTTTCGATTTCAAGGGGAGACTCCGTAGGAGTCAAAGCTTTGTAGCTCCAATAACAAAACAAGGCAATACCCCGATTTATCGGGGAAACGCACTTATACTAATCCAACCATAAAGATGAAAAGCCACTTGTCCATGGGATAAAGTAGTATTCGTTATCGGCAAGGGTTCCTGTCATTTATGTATACACAATTACCAATCAATCAATTATCACCCAAAAAAATTACATCATAAGCACAATAGTGCATATCATATACCCCAAAAGCACCTATAATAAAAACCGGTTTTGCAGAAATTCTAAGATAAATGCAATTTTACATTTTTTAAGATGGGTGGGTGATACCTTTTTGCTAACATACTAAATCTATGAAATGAATCAATATGCGCAATTTTTGAGCAAGTAGGAGCAGAAAATGCGCAAAAACAAGCCGACCTAAAACTGATAAAATATTGAAGATGAGTGTTTTAGATTTTGTCGCTACAATGAAAAAAAGTTTACAAAACTTTTGCGCAAAAACTACTGGTTCATGCGAAACGATTGGAACAATGGTATAAATATTTGATTCAGCAAGCTGGGAGCGGTCATTTATTGCAGGATTTTGTCTTAAATTTACTTAAAATAATAGCCATATGAACATTGAAGAACTGCGGAAAAAACTTCATGATTATGTAGATAATGCAGATGAGATGCAATTAGAGTCAATATACCAAATGTTCATTGAAGCAACATCAAATGAACTAATAACTGATGAAGAAATGATTGAGGAATTAGATAAACGATGGGATAATTATAAATCGGGCAAATCAAGAACCTATACCTTAGAGGAGGCAAGAGAAGAATTGCATACATACCGCAAGAATTAGGGCTAATTCGAACAACTAAGTTTTGTGACATCCCCATGCCCCCTTCGCTAACAAACAAATTCAACACCCAAGGAGGAATTGCCGCTTCAAGATTATCTGGCTTCGACCAATACCAAGGATGCTAACATGTGCAGGTTGTATGCTGTTGGATTGTGGTTCTTGAATGGACTTTTGTACTTTGAATTCCGGTCACAGACCGGCTAGTTTTGGTAGACACAAGTGATCCTTCGGAACACTTGCGCCAGTTCGAAATACAACTAAAAACTCCTCATCTTCCAAACACCATACATGGCTTCTTTCACTATGCCACTGCTCATTTTAGATACGCCTTCTTTCCTGTCGATAAATGTGATGGGTACTTCCTTTATTTTGAAGCCCAGCTTCCAGGCACGGTACTTCATTTCAATCTGGAAGGCATAGCCCACAAAGTGTACCTCGTCCAGCGGAATGGTACTCAATACCTTACGGCTATAGCATACAAAACCTGCAGTAGGGTCGTTCACAGGCATCCAAAGAATCATCCTGGTATACATGGCCCCACCTTTGGAGATAAATATGCGGTCGAATGGCCAGTTGACAACCTTGCCACCCTTTGTATAGCGTGAGCCTACTACCACATCGGCACCGGCTGCGCAGGCATTATAAAGATTATTTAAATCGTCGGGATTGTGTGAGAAGTCGGCATCCATCTCGAAGATGTACTGGTAGCTACGTTCCAGGGCCCATTTAAAGCCTGCTATATAGGCAGTGCCCAGGCCCAGCTTGCCGCTGCGCTCCATAAGGTGTAGCTTACCATTAAATTCGGCCTGCAGACCCTTAATAATATTGCCTGTACCATCGGGGCTACCATCATCTACAATAAGCAAATGATAGCCTCCAGGCAATGAAAATACCTTCCGGATAATCTTTTCGATATTTTCCTTTTCGTTATAGGTTGGTATAATTACAAGTTTGTCCAAATCAGGCTTAAAAATTAGGCGGCAAAATACAGATTATGTAAGAAATAAGTTAAAATACTTTGCTAAACTTTTAAACCGGCCTTCTTTAATTTCATCCGGTTCAGAATTTCAGATATTTTTTGCTTGGTATGCAGGGCAAAATCGGCCTGCATCATCCAGTCGTAATATTGGGGTTCAGCGTTGAATATATCTTCTACTTTTCTTCCTTTATGCTTCCCGAAGTTAAATACAGGCGCACCATCCTTCATCACTATACGCCTTGCATAGTCTACATACTCCTCGGTATGGGTAAACTGGTGCAGGGTGGGTACATCGTGGCCTATATCGGTATATTTCTCCAACTGGGCTTCCAGCACTTCTATAGTAGCCAGGATATCCGCCTCGGCACTATGGGCATTTTCCAGTTGTTTGTTGCAATAAAAGCTGTAGGCTGCACTTAGGGTGCGGGCCTCCATCTTAAAAAATATCTGCTGCACGTCTACCATATTCCTCTCGGTAAAGTCAACATTTATCCCTACCCTCAAAAATTCCTCAGCCAATAACGGCAGGTCGAATTTGCTGGAGTTATAACCACCCAGGTCGCAGCCCTTCATCCAGTCATAGAGCGTATGGGCTATTTGCTTGAAGGTGGGGGCATTCTTAATATCCTCGTCAGAGATACCATGTATCAGGGTCACTTCGGGAGGGATAGGAATACCTGGATTCAACCTTTTGGTATAGGTATCACGCTTGCCGTCTGGAGACAATTTTACTAATGCAATTTCAACAATACGGTCTTTTGCATTGTCGGTTCCGGTGGTTTCAAGGTCAAAAAAAATAATCGGCCTCTTTAATGTCAACTTAGGCATGTATGTGGTATAAAATCTACTGCGAACTTACGGCATTCCAATCAATTCCATCGAAAGTACCGGAGCTCATTAATAATAAAAATACTGGTTTTTCTTTACCTGCCACCATTATTTGAACAGATTCTTCTAAAATACTTTTGTTGTCAATAATATTCAGGTCATCACGGTCGAAATATTGTTTTACTACAGCAGGATCGAGGTTGGGCAGGCCCTTCATACTCAATGCATGGTGGCTGAAAAACACAATAGCTTCATCGGCAGCATCCATGCTATGACCATACTCTGACAGGAACTGGGCGTTGAGACTGCTAAAGGTATGGAGTTCGAAACAGGCTATCAGGTGGTGGGTAGGATATGCTTCACGAACTGCATTCAGGGTAGCTTTTAGCTTGCTTGGGGCATGTGCAAAATCACGGTATACCAGCAAGTTCTTATCCTCTTTCACTTTCTCCAGCCTGCGTGCAGCACCTGTAAATGATGCTATTGCTTGGTAACAATTGGCCTCACTCACCCCCAATTCCATACACACATCAATGGCGGCTTGCATATTCAATAGATTATGCCTGCCAAATACCGAAACCTTAACCGGGCCTGCCACTGTATCCATTACCGGGAAACCATCCTCATAATGGAATGGAGGGGTTTGATAAGGAGTTGCTTCTATTTCTGCCCCACAAGTTGTTATAGCCCTGGCAACCTCTGTATCTTCATTATTGTAGTAAACACTGGTGCCCTTATCCATACCCTGTAGATATTGGATAAATTGACTAAAGTAATTTTCGTAGGTAGGGAATACGTTTATGTGATCCCATGCAATACCGCTAAGCACACTGATATGGGGATGGTAGAAAAATATCTTAGGCCGTTTTTCCACAACAGATGCAGGATACTCATCACCTTCCAAAATGATTAATGGCGCATCAGATAATTGAACAGACTGCTCAAAGCCAGCTACCCTGGCACCTACAAGATAATCGAATTGGATACCCTGGTGTTTCAGGATGTGCATAATCATGGAAGTAATGGTGGTTTTTCCGTGACTGCCTGCCACTACTACTCGCTTTTTATTTTTACTTACCTCATATACGTATTGTGGGAAAGAATAAATAGGGATACCTGCCTTTTGGGCGGCAATCAATTCGGGATTATCAGCCCGGGCATGCATACCCAATACTATTGCATCGGGTGGGGTAGCGCCGGTAATTTTTTCAGGAAACCATCCAAATTTTTCGGGCAGGAGGCCGGCTGCAAGCAGGTTACTTTTGGCCGGATCGTTAATTTCGTCATCGCTACCAGTTACCTGATAACCCTGCCTTTGTAATGCCAAAGCCAATTGATGCATTATTGCCCCGCCGATTGCTATAAAATGAATGTTTCTCATATTTTTTTGTATCTTCGTACAAAGTTAAACGAGCTTTTTACTATTTTAATATTAACGTATGCAGCTATTATCAAAATTCCGGCGTATTGCCCCAATTATAGCCATTATCGTGCTTACAATGCTTACTTCGTGCAATGGCTCGAAGAAATATGGCTGTCCTAATCACTTGTTTACCCCTACATTGCTCAGGTAGAAGGTAGAATAATATGCAATCAGGAATTTTGATTGATTAGCAGATTGTGCCTCCAAAATAGATATTAACCTACTCTTAATAAAACTAAAAAAATAAACCGTCCAAGGTTAGCCATGGACGGTTGTTTTATTGTACTATTTTATGTTTTAGAACAGTTTGAGCGCAATATAAGCTTCAAGTGAGGTGTTTTTCCATGCTGATGGCAGAGCGGCTACATAAGGGCGGGCAGGGCTTTTTACATTGGTAAGGCCATATACATACCGTGCGCCTAAGATAAAATTTTTGTACACCTTGCATTCCAAGCCAGCCAAAACCGAAAAATTACGTGTTTGGAACCAAGTTTTAGGGTCTTCACTACCTTCTGGATCCTGGGTAGATGAAATAAGGGTGCTGTATTGCAACCCTAGCTGTGCCCAGAGAATAGGTACAACCTTTACATCTACCATCACAGGAACATCCAGATTGAAATTGCTTAAATGTCCACCATTCTGAAAAGTATCCTGAAGGCTGTATCTTGAGGAGCTTAATAGCAATTCGCACTTAAACCCATAATATTCATTTCGGGTACCAATAAAAACGCCACCCTTTACACCTGCATTATAATCATTGGTAAAAGCTTCTTTACCATTCATCATTCCAAAGTTGGCTCCAAGTTTCACACCTCCAGTTGCTTTAAGTGGGGTATAAAATACATCAGGTACGCCATTAGTATTTTGAGCATTTGCATAACAGCTTAAAAGCAGGACAATGCTAAGTATAACTAAAAATCTATTTTTCAAATGATTGCTTTATTGAATGATGGTATGTTTCGTTGTAATGCCGAGCATATTAAAGGAATCTCCAACCTACACTTACCTGAATCATACGGCTTTTCCATGATGATGTTGCAGTGCCTAATCCTGATGTTGCTGTAGAATTACTAATGTCAGTAAAACCGAGAACATACCTTACACCCGCAGTGAGGTGTACAGGTAGAATAGCTTGCAATCCTAATACACCAGAGAATTCAGATGGTTTAAAAGCATCCTTTACATCATTACCATCCTGCTTAGCCGAAAGCATCATACTGTACTGAGGGCCTATCTGAGCCCAAATACGTGGGATGATTTTATATTCAAACATTAAAGGTACATCCAAATAGATACCCTTAATTGGGGATTCAGCAGGGACACCAGTAGGTACTGATATCTGGAAGTTAACCGATTTTACTAAACCTTCCACCTGAACGCCCATTTTGCCTTTTTGAAGGCCTACAAATAAACCACCAACAATACCTGGTTTGTAAGTTTTCTCCCAGCCATCACCGCTGATTTGCTGGAAATTGGCACCCAGTTTCACCCCAATTATTGGTTCTGGAAGTGCTTTTTTGATTTTCCCTACTCCTGGTATCTGAGCTTCAGAACTTGTGGAAAATAATATTGCTGCTGCAAAAATTGTTAATAGTAATGAACTTTTCATTGGAATGTGTTTTATGTAATTTACTTTACAAAGATAAGGCACAAAAAGTATGCCCTAAATGCGGTTTGATAAAATATTTCATAGACAAAATACATATAGATTGTCTACATGCCACTATTAGCCCTAAATATTTTTACTTTTGTTTGATGCCTGACAACGAAAAAACTACAATTAGTAATCTGTTACCCAAAAATATTGCATGGGTGACCCTGGTAGTTTTCGGGCTATTGCTTATTGCATCGTGTGTCTATTTTAAGGAGCGGATATTGTTTATAGATGCGCCACACCAGTTATTCAGAATGATAAATGATGGTGAATGGCAGATACTAGATTCAAGATATGGGTCGATGATTTCGCAGGCATTTCCTTTTTATGGAGCCAAAATGCACCTCCCCTTGCGGTGGCTAATGTTGCTATACTCTTCGGGCTTTTATATTTTTTACCTGCTGGTGGCTCTCCTGCTGGTATTTAGGTATAAAAACTATGGGTTGGCGCTTTTATTTGCACTTTACCTAACCCTGTTTGTTAGTGAGGCGTTTTATACTACAACCACTGAAGGTTTTGGGCTCCTATTTTTGGCTTTTGGCTCTAGCTTTTATGTAGCCAACAAATACAAAAGTAATCTGGTTCTTTTGGTGGTCTTTGTTTTAAGCTTTGCCCTGGCTATGTGGACCCATCCATTGGTGATACTAGTAGCTGTATATCTGTGGTTTTTCTTCTGGCTCAGGGGGATAGAATGGCCTTTTACAAAAGTGCAATCATGGGTGCTTTCCATCATCCTTTTTACAATCGCAATAGGCAAAATTCATCAGGGAAATCATCAGGGTTATGATGGGAGTAAATTCGAGGTACTCACCCATTTCAATCTCCATAGCTTACTGGAACTAGGGCATGCTCCCCAGTTTAAATTCTTCGTGCATGGCTGCATTAGTAATTACTGGTTGTTTGTACTGATTTTCCTTGCAGGACTGACGGCTTTGGCATATCAGAAGAAATATTTGCTTTTCCTACTTACCCTGTTCTCTACAATGGGGTATTGCGTATTGGTCATTATCACCTTTTGGGATATTCATTCCAACCGGTTTTATATAGAGAGCGAGTATATGCCAGTTACCATTATAAGCTCGGCACCGTTTGTATACTATTTTTTACCCCGTCTTAATAAGAAGGTGGCACTCTGGTTGGTTATTGCCATATTTTCCATCAGAGGGATTTACATAATAAATGCTGCTCCGGTTTTCACCAATAGGGTTGAGATGGTGGGGAGTATACTTGGCAAAATGAAAGAAAGGGGCATCACCAAATTGATTGTACCCGGCCCTGTGGCCCAAGTGGACAAGGTGATGCTGATGAACTGGGCCCTGCCTGCCGAGAGCATGGTGCTCTCTTCATTGAATGGCGACCAGCCCCAGCGAACTTTTGTTTTTGCCGATACCCATGAAATAAAATCTTTGGTCCTCACCGGTAAGGATATTATGATAGGTTGCTGGGAAAAAAGGCCGATTGGTAAGTTCAATACTTTTTATTTCAAGCCTGATACGAGTAGGTTGTATAAGGTGATGAGTTTTGAGGTGTTGATGAAGTAGGATTTGGTGTAGGTTGTTCAATTAATATTTGTATGCACACGCCAATTTCGGCTAAAGCCAAATGAAAATTTATTCTTATACCCCGGCCTAAAGGCCAGGGCTACTGAGGGAACTGATTATCAGATATATATATATTGAAAAATAACATCCCCCTAGCCCCCTTCGCTTCCGCTCAAAGCTAACGCCCCAAGGGGGAATTACCGCTTCAAGATTATTGGGCTTTTATCATTTATTCTGCATTATTGTGTTGACATAATATAAAATGTTACAAAAGCTTAGCATTTCTGATTTAATACTACTCCACAATAAGAAAATGAGGTTTTAAGGGGAGTATTCCGTCTTTAACAATATCCAGAAACTGAGGGCCATATTCGAGGTAATACTCCATAAAGTTCTCAATGCGCTCTTGTAGGCTGGCATTGGGGAAGAGGGTAGATTTTAGTCGGCTGATGCGCTCCATTTCCGTATCCAATTTCCGTTTTTCGGCCCGGAGCATTTTTTTCTCCAAGGCATCAAGCTGCTTTTTCATTTTGGTGAGGGCTGCACTTGCAGCAGGGCCTAGCGTAGTATCTACCCGCTCTGCCTTGGATTTCAATTGTTCCATTATGGCCTCCAATGCACTGTTTTCATCACCTATTTGCCATTCATTATTGGTATGCCTACTTACATATTCACGCTGTAAATCAAGAATAGGCTTGAAAATTTCCGCAATTGTTAAATCCATTTTTTTTCTTAGATCAGATTGCGCCTTTGGAATCCATAATACCGATTGCCTTAGGTGGATGGATGGATAAAACACCTTGAAATGTTCAAACAAAGGTTTTAATTGCAACCAGTAGGCCACCTCTGCACCACCACCAATAAACACAACATTGGGCAATATAGTTTCCTGGAACAATCCACGCAACATTACATTGGGGCTAAACCGCTCGGGGTGGGTATTTAATTCCAGTAATAATTCATCCTGGTTCCACTTTTTGTCGCTGTTCAGCACCACCCATTCATCACCTCTTTGCTCTATGCGCTCCCTAAGTTGGTCGCTCAAATAAAACAGATTAATCAAGCGGGGATGAGCCTGGATTTTATAATGCTGACCCAACTTTTCAATTTGAAACGCTATGATGGGTTGTGCATTTTGGTGGAGCAATTCGTCCTGCATCACAGGCACAAATAATGCCTTTAACTGAGCATCATCTGGATTAATAACAATTAGTCCATACTTGCCAAACAAGGCATTGACCAAGTATTGGGTAGCCTCGCCTATCGTTTTATGTTTCAGATAGGCATTGGTAATAATGGCTTGGAGGTCGTCGCAATTTTTTCCCGGAGGGCCAAAAACCTTGAATAACTCATTGAATATCTTTTTAAGTCCCTTGGTATCCATGCGGCCTACAGACCCATGTTGGTCATCAACATCCCAAACATATTTATCACCCCTGAAACGGAATGTGCCCAGCTACTCGATATCATTGTCCTCACTGCCCATATAGTAGACAGGTACAAAATTCTTGTCTGCATATTTCTCATTGAGTTCCTCGGCTAGCCTAATGGCGTGCAGTATTTTATAAATAAAGTAGAGGTAGCCGGTAAGTAAATTGGGCTGATGGGCTGTGCATATAGTGTAGGTATTATCCAGACCCAACAAATCAATATTTGCAGAAGTCTTGCTACTTATCTCCAGGTTTTGGTATTGGCGGTATAGGGCATCTACCAGCACCTTCCTGTTAATGGGAAAGTTTTTCCTTTCATCGATAGCCTTTGTCAATCCAGCCTCATCGGGGGTATAGGCATAAAAAGGCTGTATGTTGGGATTATTGGTGAGGTAATCATTTACTAAATGAGAAAAGAACCCGGTTTCGGGGTAGGAGACGTAAGTAAAACTATTATCCACAGATATTAATTTTGTTCACGAAGGTAACTTGGAATAATGACAATGTTATGATATAGGAATAGGGAAAGACAATAGACTCCTTCAAATTTGTATAATTTTCATTGCGTTATTGCATTTTAATAATTTACTCTTACATTTGCTACAGCGCATCACAATCTATGTGGCATTTTAGTCGCTATTTCTTTTGAATCTTTTCCTTGGCTTTTGAATTTTTAATATTTTGATGGAATACAATACGACACGCAGCAAATTGCTGATGCCTGAATATGGGCGTAACGTGCAAAAAATGGTAGAATACCTGATTACTGTTGATGACCGTGAAAAAAGGTTGCGTCAGGCGGAGGTAATTATTGAGCTGATGGGCACCCTAAATCCCCATCTAAAAACTATTGAGGATTATAAGCATAAACTGTGGGACCACCTTTACCAGATGACCAATTTCAATCTGGATGTAGATTCTCCATACCCATGCCCTACACCTGAGTCGGTATTTGCAAAACCTGAAGTATTGCCTTATCCGCAGGACAACTTTCCACATCGCCACCTGGGTAAAAATATTCAGGCTGTATTATCAAAAGCATTGGTGGAAAGTAATGATGAAAAGAGGCAGGGACTTACACAGGCTGTGGGCTACTACATGAAACTTGCCTATGCCAACTGGCATAAGGAACCTGTGCATGACGACATGATTAAGAATGAAATGAACGAAATA
Organism: Chitinophagaceae bacterium; assembly: GCA_947456055.1. Taxonomy (GTDB): domain Bacteria; phylum Bacteroidota; class Bacteroidia; order Chitinophagales; family Chitinophagaceae; genus Nemorincola. The sequence goes on along the minus strand of CANGSR010000020.1, from coordinate 3,120 downwards.
ACAGGTGGCAAGCTACAGTATGAAACCGGCGGCTACAGGGTTCATTACGACAATACCCGCACCAACAACTTTAAGCAACGGAACAATAATAACAACAACAATAATAATAACCGCAATTTTAAAGGCAACGCACAAAGTGCCCAACCCGGACAAGGTGGCGGGCAACGCAATAACAGTAATAACAACAACAGCAATAATAATAATAACAACTTCAGGGAAAACAACCCCGGAGGCGGTTATGGCAACAATTTCAATAAGAACAGGAAATTTAAGAAGAAGTAGTTTTTTTGTTTTTTAATAAATATTTTGAGGTGCCGGCTATTTGCCGGCACTTTGTTTTTTAGGGCAATAAACATTTCACATCGTGTTTACTTTCGTTCTAATTAAAATGGGTACTTTTAAGCCTTGATTGACTATTGTTAACCAGCAATTTCCAAGTTAATAATGAACGCATTTGAAGTAAGGGGTGGAAAGGCCCTAAAAGGTGAAATAACCCCGCAGGGAGCCAAGAATGAAGCACTCCAGGTGCTTTGCGCAGCATTATTAACCGATGAAAAGGTAACACTCACCAATGTTCCGGATATAGTAGATGTAAACACCCTGATTGAATTGCTTGAGGATATGGGTGTAAGGACTGAACGCCACCACCCCAATACCATCACCCTGCAAGCCGACAGGATTGACCCTGAATATTTTATTACAGGTGCATTTAAAAAGAAATCGGGGAAGCTGAGGGGAACGGTGATGCTAGCAGGGCCAATGTTGGCACGGTTTCAGAAGGCGTTTATACCCCAGCCGGGAGGCGATAAGATAGGCCGCCGCAGGCTGGATACCCATATACGTGGTTTTGAGCGTATGGGGGTTGATTTTGTGTATGATATTGACAACCAGATGTTTAGTCTGGATACACCAAAGCTGAAGGGGGCTAAAATACTGATGGAGGAACCATCTGTAACCGGTACCGCTAACCTGGTAATGGCGGCGGTGCTGGCTGAGGGTACTACCACCATATATAATGCTGCCTGCGAACCTTATGTGCAGCAGTTGTGCCGTATGCTTATAAGCATGGGTGCCAATATAAGCGGCATAAGCTCAAACCTGCTGGTGATAGAAGGTGTGGCTAAGCTGCATGGTTGTGAGCACCGTTTGCTGGCAGATATGATTGAAGTGGGTTCCTTTATAGGGCTTGCTGCTATGACCAATAGTGAAATAAGGATTAAAAATTGCGATGTATCCCACCTGGGTCTCATCCCTGAGATTTTCCAGAGGCTGGGGATAGAACTGAGCATTGAGGGTGATGATATTTATGTTCCGGCAAGGGAACATTACCGCATTCAAAAGTTTATAGACGGCTCTATACTCACAGTATATGACCACCCATGGCCGGGTTTCACCCCCGACCTGCTGAGCATAGTGCTGGTAGTAGCCACACAGGCCAAGGGCACTGTACTGGTGCACCAAAAGATGTTTGAGAGCCGCCTCTTCTTCGTAGATAAACTGATAGAAATGGGTGCCCAGATAGTACTCTGCGACCCACACAGAGCTGTCATCATAGGTCTTGACAAGCAGGTATCGCTAAGGGGTATCAATATGGTATCGCCGGATATACGTGCAGGTGTAGCCCTCCTCATTGCCGCCCTATCCGCCACTGGCAAAAGCACCATCCAAAACATACAGCAAATAGACCGTGGCTACGAACGCATTGACGAACGCCTGAATGCACTGGGAGCAGATATCAGGAGGGTGAATTTGGGGTAGAGGGGGGAGGGATTTTTGGAAATGAATAGTTTTGTGGATTTTAAAAACATCTTAGTCAGCACAACTAATATTTCATGATGTGAGCAATGACAATGTTCATATTGCCTTGTTTAGCACTCTATTCAAAGGGCGGAGTGATGTATTTGCAAAACGCTGGGAAACCAAAGACAAAAGTGGGTATATACCTGCTTACGACATAGACTGGACTCAATATTCAATTCATAAGGCATCAGGTGGGACATTAAAAGATTATCCTTACAAAAGCTATTCTAAACTTACAGAAGCAGCAATAAATGCGCATTTGAGTGGGAAAGATGTCATCGGTATCTATCCACTATTAGAGAATAACACTTCGTGGTTTTTGGTTGTTGATTTTGATGAAAACAATTGGAGAATAGAAATACTTAAATTATTTGAGTATTGCAGCCAAAAAAATTTACCATCATATATAGAACGTTCCCGCTCTGGAAATGGAGGTCATTTATGGATATTCTTTGAAGAACCCTATCCAGCGATAAAAAGCAGGGCAGTAATTAAAGATTTTCTAAAATGCTCAGGAATAAATATCAAAACATCTGATAACACTAGCTTTGACAGAATATTTCCAAACCAGGATCAGCATTCAGGAAAAGGCTTTGGCAACCTTATTGCATTACCATTTCAAAAAGCCGCAATGGAAAATGGTAATAGCTGCTTTATTTACCCACTGACTTTTGATCCATACCCCGACCAATGGGATTTTTTGGCTTCAATACAAAAAGTTGACACGCTAACATTTGACAAATTATACGCAACCTTAAATCAAAGCCCATCAACTCTTGATAACTATCTGTTACCACTACCAATTTCAGGAAAAGCCATTCAAATATTTTTAGACAACAAAATTATCATAAGCCGGAAAAACCTTCCTTCAATTGTTCTGAGCTACTTAAGAGACAATTTAAAAACAAGTAACCCACTTTTTTTCATTAGGAAGGCTACCGGACAAAACACCTATGGCATAACTCCATCTTCCACTTTATTCGAAGAACAGCCTGACAGAATAATATTGCCTAGAGGATACATTGGTGCTCTATTGCGATATTGTAAATCAAATCAGTTGGAATACCATTTAGTAGATCAAAGAACAAAGCTCCCGGAAGTAGATTATGAACAGAAAGGGCAGCTATACGATTACCAACAACCTACAATTCAGATTACTGATAAAAAAGAAATGGGTGTTGTTGTTGCTCCTCCAGGCTCTGGCAAAACCATTATTGGGCTTTCAATTATTGCACAAAAGAAGCAACCTACACTTATTATTGTTCATCGTAGGCAGTTGCTCGATCAATGGATACAACGAATACAATCATACCTTGGAAT
>CANGSR010000019.1 GCA_947456055.1 Chitinophagaceae bacterium | reverse complement strand
GCAAGGCTATCTGAATTTGCCAAAAGTATATTTTGGAACAATATATCTATTCGGCGAGTTGATAGTAATGAGCAATCAAGCGGAGTTGCAAAAATATTAAGTAACCAATGGGACAGGGTAATACTTCAGGAAGCTGGAGGCGTAGAATTAATTCCCGAATTTCAATTATATTCTTTTGAGCCATCCCTTACGTTTTTAGACAGTATTATTAAATCAATTCATGGTAAAACTGTTCTGTATCAAGCATATACTGGTAAATTATTTCCCCGGCACCGCTGTGAATCAAAATGGTTTATATACTATACTGAAGCATTTGCACCCTTAAGGTATGAGGCATCAATTGTACCATTGGATGAGAATTTTTGCACTAAAGTATATAATAATAGTGAAAGTGAATATATGGCCATTAAACAAGAATATGATAAAATGGCTGAAAAATTGAATGCAGACCAAGTGAAAATTGGTTATGCATTTGAGGAGTTCAAAAAAACTCATCCTGAAATACCAGTTTATGTTAGCGATACTAATACTCATCCATCGCTGCAAGGCTCATATTTAATAGCTTGCATGTTTTTCAGATACTTAACTGACCTTAAAGCTGCGACCATATGTTATTCTGCTTTTGTAGAGGAGAAACAAGCTAAAATAATTCGTGAATTTGCTGATACGATGAATTGATTTGCATAATTCAATAATAAACACAAGTCTCGCATTTAGAGGATTAATCCAGGGGAGGGTTGACCCGATAAATCGGGTTACATCATATTTCGTTTGTTTTTCTACAAAGCTTTCACCCCGATGGGGTGTGCTGGGCTTTGTAATTAAAAGGTCTAATATGTAAGCTGGAAAGCCAATGATATACAAAAAGTTCGCTTCAATTCGCAAGTTACGAAATCTGGACTAGTGGAAGCTGTTATTGATGGGAAGTACAAATTAAGGGTTATGCCTGGCTATTTAAAATTATCCATTATTTTATTTATTAATTCTATATGTTTATCTTGATTAAGCGCAGAGATTTTCATTTTTATTAGCGATTTTGAAATTGCCGTTATAATGTGACATCTTACTTCACAATCTTTTTTATGAAGTGGGATAGATAAATTTCTGTTTTCAAGAACATAAGAGAATTCATCCTTGCGGATCGTACTTGTGATTTGCGCTAATATTACATCATTAGTTTTATTGACCTTTGGATTTGAAATAATAATTGCAGGACGGAATTTCGTGCCGCTTTGGTCAGTAAATGGGAAAGGCACCAAAACAATATCCCCTTGGTTAAACATCATATTGACTTTTCTTTTATGAAGCTTTCCCAATGTGCGTCATCCTCATTGGCCCAGTCTTCCTGAAATGATTTTTCAGAAACAGCCATTGCCATATGGATTAATTGGCTATCATTTTGTAAACTACTAATTGTTTCAGAAATTGGAGTTTCTTTAAATTTTATATGAAGAGCCTTCATAAAGGCTTTTAAAGCCTCCATCTTGTGGTTGTTGCCTGGGTATGCTATAATGCTGTTTGCTGTTGCCATGGATTACAAAGTTCTTCTTTTTTATTTAAAAAACCAATATGCCAAAGGGGAAAGGGTGTGGTTGAGGCGAGGTTAGCTGGAAATGCTGTTTCCATATAGCTGGTCGGGATTTTTATTCCTGAGAAAAGCCTATTGGATTTGTTGAAGACTGCTAATGACAAGTATTGTTTGGATGGTACCTGATACATAAGATATGACTGCCAATCAGAGGCCTCATACAGGCTCCTGCCAAGGAGAGGGTGCCATATTCTGGCGTATCTGACCGTAAGTTTGGACTTATTATAGCGGTTGCATACGTCATTTTCAAAGAACTTTTCCATAGCAACTTAGTAACCAAATACTAGCTAAAGCTTTTAGCTACAGAAACCCAATATTGATGTACACCGATTTATCAGTCCAACATACCAGTGTACCCCCATCCTCAAAAAAAATCTTCACACCATCTGTAATAAATTGCATCTTTCGCATACTAAAGAATAAAACCAATTTTTATGACGAAGATGACGATGTTAAAATTCGCCTTGTTTGTTCTATTGTATTGCCTGTTTGCCTATGTGGTTACAGCTAAACCATATACAGCCTTTGATGTGAAGGTAAGTGGTAAGGGCCAACCAATAATCTTTATACCCGGTGCTACCTGTAGTGGTGATAAATGGAACGAAACACTGGCCCGCTATAGGGGTAAATACCAGTGCCATGTGCTCACCCTTGCCGGGTATGCTGGTGTAGCCCCACTAAGCAAGGCTCCCTACCTGAGCGAGATCAAGCACCAGATTGAAGATTATATCACCAGTAATAGGCTGGAAAATGTAATAATAGTGGGGCATTCCATAGGTGGGGTTATTGGCATGTGGATGGCAGCCGAAAATATAGTGAAACTGGGCAAAGTGGTAATAGTGGATGCGATGCCCTTCTTTGCACAAGCACAAAATCCTGCCGCTGCCGATACGTTTAGCGAGGCAATGGCAAAGGGCATGCTGGAAAGATATAATGCCATGGATGATAAAACCCTGTTGGCACAACAAAAAATGACGGCTAAGTTCATGTGCCTTGATTCTACCAAGTGGGAATTAATAGCTAACTGGGGCCTAATGTCGGACAAAAAGACGATGGCGTATACAATGACCGAAATGTTGGGTATGGATTTGCGCAAAAAAATTGCCAGCATTGCCTGCCCTGTATTGGTTTTGGCTGCCTATAACCCCGTGCCCGAATACCCGGGTTTTACCAAAGAAATGGTGAGCCAGACGTTTAGAGAGCAGTATAAAAACTGTAGCAAATGCATCCTGCATGTAGCAGATGGTGGTTGCAAGCACTTTATTATGTATGATGCATCAAAGTGGTTTTATAGCGAATTGGATAATTTTTTTAATTAATACCAACCAACCACGGGGGACGTGCAAAACAGGGAACAGATATTCAACGAGATTGTAAAGGATAACCGGGAAGGCATATACCGTATATGCCTGGCCTGGTTATACAACAAATCGTTTGCCGACGACCTGTACCAGGAAATTATGCTCCAGATATGGAAAAGCATTGAAAGGTATAGGGGTGATGCCAAACTGAGTACCTGGGTATATAGGATTGCGGTAAATACAGCCATTACTTATAACCATGAAAGTAGGAAAAGCACCCATTCCACCCTACCTGAGACGTTTAATATTGCCGATGATACAATAGGGATGGCGCATGAAAAAGAGCAGAAACTCACAGCACTTCAAAAGGCCATTAGCCAACTTGAGGAGCAGGATAGATTGATCATTTCCCTCGTTTTGGAAGATCTGACCTATAAAGAAATTGCAGAAATAACGGGCACTAATGTAAACAATACCGGGGTGCGCATAGCCAGGATAAAAACCAGATTGATGAAACTAATGGAAAACCTAAATGCTTAATTATGGACTTCGAAGAATTGCAAAAAAGTTGGAAATCGCAACCACTGGAGCTCCCTGAAACCTCGCCACAGCTCACTGGTGAGTTGTATGACAAGTGGACCAAACAGCAGAAATCTGTGCGCAGGCAAAATATATTCTCCACAATTGGTATGAGTCTTGCATTGGTTAATTTTATTTGGGTTTACATACAATTTCACGAGGGACATTCCTGGTATTTTGGGGCAAGTTTATTAGTGATGTCCATTCTTTTGGTTGTCTACATATGGATATTGTGGAAGGCGGTTTCCCTGAAAAAGTATTATCCCGACAAGTCATTGTCAGAGTATTTAGATGATTCCATCAAAAGGCTCAAATGGCGTAGGGATACAATTACAAGGCATTTTCTTATTTATTGTTGTTTATTATGGGCTGCCCTTATGCTCTATTTTGCAGATGTAACACAAGGTGGTAGCCTGATGTTCAGGATTCTAGTGCCATTATGTACTACTCTGTATATATTTGGGTTCTTACTGCTCAGAAGATTCGGTTCTCACAAAAAACAATTGGCAAAACTTGAAGAATTAATAGTGGGTTTACAAAATCTTAAAGAAGGAATTGGATTGGACACACCAAACGAAAAAGAATTGCCACTATAATCTAGCAATAAAAAGTATCAGTTAATTTGCTGTTATTAGTGGATAATTATCTATATCTTGTCGCTAATTTCGCAACATAATGAGGTTTTTTTTGGCACTGATTTTATTGGTATTGCCCCTATTTGCGCCAGCCAAGGCAGCAAATAAGGAGCATATTGACATATTGCTAAAAAAATTGTCCTCCTCAATTGAAGATACTAATAGGGTATTAATACTTTACGACCTTTCTAACCAATACCTAAACGCTAATCCAACCACAGGTTTAAAATACGGCAACCAATGTCTCGACCTAGCCCAAAAGCTCAAGTGGAGAAAGGGAATTGCACTGGGTAAAAATATTACTGGCCTCAATTACCGTTTCCTAACACAATTCGACAAGGCTGAAGAGAACCTCAAAGAGGCATTACCTGTTTTTATTGAGCTAAAAGAAACCATAAGGATTTATGAATGCTGCCGCAACCTGCGGTCTGTTTACCAATCGCAGGGTAATAACCCTAAGGCGATTGAGTTTATATTGAACATGCTCCCAATGTATGCTGAAGATATAAATAAAATCGACATGCTGGATGATCTCAGCTACGATTACACTACTGTAAATCCTGAATTGGGCATCAAATATGGTCTTCAGGAGCTGGAGCTTGCTAAAAAACTGAATAATAATAAGGCGATTGCCAATGCTTACAACCAGATTGGCCTTAATTATCGTTTCCGGTCAGACTATCCTAATGCGATTGAATTCCACAAAAAGGCACTGTCTCTATTTGAAGATATTCATGACACAATGAATATTGGCCAGGCAAAAAGCAATATAGGTATTGTATACCAGGCTATGGGCAATTTCCCTAAGGCTTTAGAATGTTTTTACGGGTCTCTTAGGATTAATGAACTAAAGAATGACCCTAATAATATGGCTGGAGATTATGGTAATATCGGTACGGTTTACCAGTCGCAATCCAATTATCCCAAGGCATTGGAATATTATTTCAAGTCCCTCAAATTGTTTGAGAAACTAGGAGATAAGTTAGGCCAGGCCAACAATTTTGGAAACATAGCTATAATTTATCATTCCCAAAACAATTTCGATAAGAGTCTTGAATTCAATTTTAAGGCATTGCGCTTGTTCGAGGAAATAGGTGATATGGCAGGTACGGCCAATACCCGGCTCAATATTGGCAGTGATTATTCAGCTGTAAGCAAATACGCCCAATCATTGCGGTATTTGTTCACTGCATTGAAGATAAGTCAGGAGCAAGGCGATGCCGGTGGAGTGGCCCTTGTGACAGGTAATATTGGTGTAGATTATTATGCCATAGCTATTGATTCCATTAATGAAATACCAGCTGATAGTCTTATACCTGTTGATAGAAAGGCCAGTATGACTAAAGCACTAATTTATTTAGATAAGGCCACATCCGAATGCTTACGACTGAATATGCCAGGTAATTATATTGATTTTGGGGTCGCTCTTACTGATGCCTATAAGCGTACAGGTAATTATGGTAAGGCCCTTGAAACATTTGCTGTTTATAATGCAATTAAAGATTCGATATATTCTAATAATAGCAAGGTGCAGATAGCCAATCTGGAGGCAGAGCGTGATCTGGAGTTAAAAGATAAACAATTATTAATTGACAAGCTGGAAATCGTAAAAAACCGGAATAGGAATGCCCTTTTTCTGGTAAGTATCGTATTATTGTTAATAGTGGTAGGGGTAATTGCCAAAGTATCGAACAACAGGAAAAAGTCGAATGAGCTGCTGACTGATGAGAAAAGATTGCACATCTTGCAAATAAATAAACAGAAAGAGGTAATAGTGGATATAGCCAATATTCAGGCACAAGACGTAACAGCACATGTAAAACAGCTATTGAATATTGCTGGTTCTTTCAACCTCGAAAATATTGCTGACCCTACCAATACAATAATAGTAGAACAGGTGGCACAGCAAAATGAACAATTGGATACAATTGTAAAGAGTCTGGTATTTAAAGAGAATTCGCTTAAAAACAACAGTTGGGATAATAGCTCGATATAAATGAAAAGTATAAAACCTAATAATTCTAACAAACAACCCCGTACCTGTATCCATATGATGCAGGGAGGGGGAGAATTAGGTGTTACTATATCTGGTAAGTGTTTTCAATATTTGAAAAGGGTATTTGGATTGTTCTTGATTGGCCTCTTATTGCCCACGCTATCCCCTGGCCAAAATGCCCAACAGCTGCGTATTGATTCTTTAAAAAACCAATTACCAAAATATAAAAATGATACCGATAAGGTAATGCTCTTTAATAAGCTATCCGCAGCTTACAAGGGCATTAACCCCAATGAAGGTATTAATTACGGCAACCTTGGCCAGGCCCTGGCAAGCCAACTTGAATGGCCTACCGGAGTAGCTTATGCATGCAATAGCCTTGGGCAAAATTATTTTGCAAAATCGGACTATGCATCGGCACTCGATTATTATAATAGGGCCCTAGCTATTAGGGAAAGTGAGGGGAAGCTAACAGACCAGGCTTCAGTAATAGGTAATTTAAGTCTGGTTTACCTGGCCAAAGGCGATTATGCCAAGGCGCTAGATGCCAATTTTAAGGCATTGAAAATAAGTGAAGCACTCAATAATAAGGATGGCAGGGCTACTGTTTTGGGTAATATAGGTGCCATATATATGTCGCTAGGCAAGTATGACCAATCGCTCAAATACCACCAGATGTCGGTAGATTTATTTGAAGAAGTGGGCAATAATAGCGGGGCAGCGAGCAACCTTGGCAATATAGGCAATGTGTACCAGGCCATGGGAAATTATGCAAAAGCAATTGAGTTCACCTTTAAATCACTAGACTATTTTAAAAAACTGGGCGATAATGCAGCAATAGCCACATGCCTACTCAATATTGGTAATATTTATCATTCTATGGGCGACTATCCCAGGGCTTTAGACTTTGATTTTAAATCTTTGGCATTATTTAAAGTTCAAGGTGATAAGGGAGGAGAGGCTATAGACTATGGCAATATAGGAGAAGATTACCTGGAAATGGCACAAAGTAAGCTGCCTTTGAAAAAAAATGATAGCTTGGTCCCAGCTACCAAATCAGGAGTAATCAATAAGGCGATAGAATACCTGAAAAAGGGTATTGAACTTAGTAAGGCCAATACCCAGTTGGACAATATAAGGGAGTTCAGTAAGTCATTGAGTGATGCCTACAAGGTTGCTGGTAACGATAGGCTGGCCTTTGAAGCATATGAAGAGTATTCAAAAATTAAAGACTCGATACTTACCAATAGTGGTAAGGTACAAATAGCCAATCTGGAACACACGAGGGAGCTGGAATTAAAAGATAAGGACCTTGAAATCTCAAAACTAGACTCCGCCCGTATAAGAAACCGGAGTGCCTTTTATACGGTTAGTATCCTTCTGCTTTTGGTAATTATTGGTATCATAGCCAGGGTATCCTATAACCGTAAAAGAGCTAATAAAAAACTGGCATTGGAGGCCGAACGGCACAGGTTAAGAATAGAAAAGCAGAAAAAACTACTGGGTGATATAGCCAATATACAATCGCACGACGTGCGTGGTCCGGTATCTACCATAATGGGGCTAACCCAAATTTACAATTACGATGACCCCACCGACCCTACCAATGAAATGGTCATCAATGGTCTTGCAGAGGTGACCAAAAAGCTCGACATAATAGTAAAAGACCTGGTGATTAATGAGAATACGGTGGGGTGGATAAGCAGGGATGAGAAGCTGATATAGGGAGTGGCGCAGATGGGCGGGAGGGGATTATTTTTCCAGTTCCAATCGTCGGGGATTAAAATCAACGAATATATCAAACTCAAATCTCTTGATAAAAATTAGACAATCCCCCTCAATTAATCTTTCCACATGATTGGGGCATGATTTTGATAAAATATGATGGCAAAACAATGATGGCAACTCCCCTCACGTTTTTAGCTTGTCCGCCGATAGGAGGAGAGGGGACAGATTGAGCCAAAGGCGAAATCAGGGTGGTGACAGCGAGGTTAGCCGGATATGTATTTCCTGGAACATATTTCTTGCTAACCTCGTCGCAACCACCCCAGTTTTGGCTACGCCAAAACGTCCCCTCCTAAAAACAGGAGGGGAGTTCCATTATTTCTTAATCATTATTAATCAATAGATTACGAATGTGTATAAAAATAAATCATTAAGAAAAAGCACAATAATCAGCGTTAATTTATAATTCAGAAAAGCAAAAAATCATAGTCTAAAAGTCCCCGGCTGGTTTATTAGATTTTACCTATATTTTTGCAACCAAATTTATTATCATTGCCTGCTACGCTACTGCTCATAACGCCACCTTTCACTCAGCTCAATACGCCTTATCCGGCTACGGCTTATTTGAAGGGGTTTTTGAATACCCGGAACATCAGTTCCTTTCAGGCCGACTTTGGTATTGAGGTCATCCTACAATTGTTTTCAGCAAATGGGCTTGAAAAAATGTTTGGTGTTATTGAGGCTAAAATCAGTGCCAATGAATTGAGCGATAGGTCTGAAAATATCAACAGAATACTGGCACTCAAGAATGAATATATCAATACCATCAACCCGGTAATTAGTTTTCTGCAGGGTAAAAGCCCTACACTGGCGCACCAGATTGCCAAACGAAATTACCTGCCTGAGGCATTCCGTTTTAGCCAGGCCGACGACCTGGTTTGGGCTTTTGGTGCAATGGGCACACAGGATAAGGCCAAACACCTGGCTACGCTTTATCTGGAAGATATTAGCGACCTGATAAAAGAATGTCTGGACCCCCATTTCGGTTTTAGCCGCTATGCCGAGCGTTTGGGGAGAAGCGCCAATAGTTTTGATGAGTTATATGCCGAACTCCACAAGCCCAATACCTATATTGATGAAATATTATTGGCCTTACTTGCCGAAAGGATGACTGAAGTCTGTCCGGCAATTGTTGCTCTATCGGTGCCATTTCCGGGTAATTTGTATTCGGCATTTAGGTGTGGTCAGTTTATAAAAAAGCATTACCCACAGGTAAAAGTAGTAATGGGTGGCGGGTTTCCTAATACCGAGTTGCGCTCACTTAGTGATGCCCGTGTGTTTGAATTTTTGGATTATATCACCCTTGATGATGGCGAGGCCCCAATAGAAAATCTGGTTAAGCATATCAGTGGGCATTTGCCACAAGAGGAATTAAAACGCACATTCTTATTGGTAGATGGTAAGGTTGCCTATATCAACAATAAAGCCTGTACCGATTATAAACAGGGTCAGGTAGGTACGTCGGATTATAGCGATTTCCTGCTTGATAAATATATTTCGGCAATAGAGGTAGCTAACCCTATGCATAGCCTGTGGAGCGATGGCCGGTGGAACAAGCTCACTATGGCGCATGGCTGTTACTGGGGCAAGTGTACATTTTGCGATATTTCATTGGATTATATAAGGCTTTATGAGCCCATTACCGCTTCCCTACTTTGCGACAGGATAGAGGAAATGGTGCAGCAGACCGGGCAAACAGGTTTCCATTTTGTAGATGAAGCCGCCCCACCTGCTCTGATGCGTGAGCTTGCTCTGGAAATCATTCGCCGTAAAATAACCATCAGTTGGTGGACTAATATCAGGTTCGAAAAGAGCTTTACCCGTGACCTCTGTCTACTATTAAAGGCATCTGGTTGCATAGGGGTATCAGGTGGGCTTGAGGTTGCTTCTGATAGGTTGTTGGCCCTAATACAAAAGGGGATAACCGTGACACAGGTGGCAAGGGTAAATAAGCATTTCACGGAGGCTGGTATTATGGTGCATGCCTACTTGATGTATGGCTTCCCAACCCAAACCGCCCAGGAAACTATTGACTCACTTGAAATGGTGCGGCAGATGTTCCAGGCAGGCATATTACAATCGGGCTTCTGGCATATGTTTGCCATGACTGCCCATAGTCCAGTGGGCCTGCATCCTGAGCAATTTGGGGTGAAAAAAGAGACTGATACCATATGCTCCTTTGCCAATAATGATATAGTTCATATAGACCCTAAAGGTGCCGATCACGAATCATTTGCCATAGGGCTAAAAAAATCCTTACTCAACTTTATGCACGGTGCCTGCCTCGACTGGCCTCTGCAAAAATGGTTTGAAGAAAAAGTGCCCAGAACCTCGGTTAAACCCGATTATATAGTTTCAGTATTGAATGAGGAAGAATACCAACCTTTTAAACCTTCTGCAAAAGTGGTTTGGCTGGGTCCGAAACCAACATTTGAGATTGTAATTAAATCAAAAAAAGGCAACCAGTGGGAGCAGGCATCAATTACCTTGCAAACTAAGAAGGAAACAATAAATATTAAGGTAGATAAGGAACCCGGAATATGGCTTGCGGAACTACTTCCCACTCTTTCGGTATTTAATCCCAAAGCACTCACACTACAAGATGTGAAAAATAGCTATGAGGCCGCTGGTCTTGAAGATTTTGAACTCTTTTGGGATAATAAACCTATAAATGGGCTTTATAAAGCAGGGCTTCTGGTCTTGTAGGTGACGCTAAAAGCATAATTATTCATCCCTGTTATAAATCCTAATAAATGAACCATTGCCCAATATTCTTGGAGCTGCAATCCCCCCTTGGGTGTGGGCTCTGAGCGCAAGCGAAGGGGGATGTCAATTGGCTAAATACATATATGACCTATTATTTAGTAGCTGGGGCAGGGGCATTAAAAATCCCCTTATTCTTAGTTGGCTTAAAATACTTCATTATTGAAAGTCCAAAAAAAGTAGTGGTACTTTCACTATTAAGACCGCTATAATAATACTGCCCGAAATAGATATTGAAGTGAATTAACGGGTTGTAAGAATACTCAATACCCGAAGTCAGTTCGGTTACAAAGTTCTCCTTAGCATTGAATATAAATCCAATGCCGGGAGTAAGTGTATTGGTCCATTTACCTTGCTGGAAAACATTTAGGTTGGGTCTTATTTCCATATATACCGTAGTGTCCATGCCCACCACAGGGCTAAGGCTTGATTTTCCGATATCCAGCCCCACACTAAATACATCCCATTGCCTACCTACCTCAAACGATATATTAGATTTGTCGGCCAAAGTGCCGGCTGAATTGGTTAGGCTTGGAACAAATGAAATATAGGTTTGGCCCTGGGCGATAGTAAATAGCAGCACATATGACAGCAATAATGATATACTTTTCATTCCCTGTTTTTTGGTGTAAAGGTAGTTCGGGAATGGAGTAAATATAGGGACTTGATAATAATAAAGCCCAGACAAACTAAATTGTCAGGGCTTAGAATTTGTTATTCTTGTGAGCTATTTTTATCAATAAACCACTACCTTACTTCTCACCACTCCAATCCTGCTGCTCACTTCACAGATATAGAAACCTGGTGCAAGGCCACTGGCATTTACATTTATTTTTCCGTAGCTGTCAAATGGTAAGGTGTTTTGCCAAACAGTTTTTCCATCACTAGTAATCAACTGTATGTTCAATTCCTTTTCTACCAACAAATTACCTTTTGCTGTTATGGTAAAGTCGCTATGGCTTGGGTTTGGTGAAACACTTATTGTTCCTGGCGTATTTTCAATAAGGTCGGTACCTATTACAGGTGTGTGTTCGGCTTTAATGCTTTTCCACATACCACGCCCGAAGGTTGCTGCATAAATTTCATTTGTATGGTAGTTGATATGCATGTCACTCACCCGCACGGTTGGTAGATTGGTATTAAACAAGGCCCAATCGGTCATAGTAGTATCCCTATAAAAGATTGCAGCATCTGTACCAATGTATTTTGTTAGGGTATTTGAATCAATCACTATGCTCTCTACCGGGATATTTGGTAATGAGCCTGTCTGGTCAATCCATGTGCCGCCAATAGTACATTCATAAATTTTGGCAGGAGTATAGCCACTTTGGGTTACCCAAAAATGTTTTTCATTTTTAGGGTCTATTGCAATACTCGATATTTTGTTCAAAAACGGAGGTGTAATAGTATTCCAGCTGGCACCGTCGTTGGAGGTGAATTTTATCATTGGGTGCCTGGTAGTATTATTAAAGTAGGCTGCATAAATATATTGGGTATTGGAGGGTGCCATTACTAATCTGTCGATATAGGAATTAGCATCAAATTCTGGTGAAAGTGGTGACCACGAAAGGCCATTATTTAATGTTTTAAAGACCCTTTTCATACCTATATAGAGCGTAGCTGTATCAATGGGATGTAAAAAGTAGGGTGTCACCCATGCCCCTTGGCTGTGTATAGTGTCAGTTATGTTTTGTATGGTGATACCGGCATCATAAGATATAAATATATAGCCATATTGGACTGAGAAATACCATATATGAGATGGGTCTCCATGATTAATGAGAGGTTGCGTACCATCCCCACCAAGGATATCCCTGCATATGCCATTATTAATCATTTTGGTGCCATTATCCTGTGCCCCACCTAAAACAAGTGAAACATTGTCGTTTATAGCATTTCTATAAAATTCAGTAATATGTATGCCGTTGCTAAGTCCAATCCATGGCTGGGTAGTAGGGCCGTAGTTTTTATAGATACCCCCGTCGTTGGTTTCGAAAAGCGCACCGGTAAGCGGATTATAGGCCAGGCAATGTTTATCAGCATGTACAGTTGCAACATCAACCAGAGTATCGTACCATTTGTTACAAATTTCCCAGTCTCTTCCACCTGTAGTAGAGTAATAGGAATTTACACCACCTATTATGACTTTGTTGGTATCGCCAGGGTTTATAGCAATACATAGGTCATACCATGCCTGTCCCCCGCATTGAGTTGTTGGTAATCCTATCTCCCAACCCAATAGTTCATTAGAACAGGCAGTGTCAATAGTATAAAGTTCATTAAAAGAGAGTGCACTATTGCTGGAGCTATATATTCCCTTAAGTCCACCATAAGTGCCTACTGCAATTGCTTTTACGATGTTTGGGGCTGATGGGCATACCGCAAGAGCTATTCTTGTAGCATCTGTAAAGTTGGTTACAACTACCCAGCTTATTCCACCATCAGTTGAGCGTATTATTTGAGCATTTGAAGTGTTATATTTACTGCCATATATTATACTCGTATCACCTGGTTTATAAAGTAATTGTTTATAGCTACCGCCAGCCCTGCTGGTCCAGGTAAGGCCACTATTATTTGATTTATATATGCCATTATTGGTAGCTAATAGCATTTTTGTAGTATCGAGTGGATTGATGAGTAACGATTTCGCACTAATATACATAGTCGGCAGCCAGTTTAAACCAGTAGTTGACCAGGTGAGTCCCCTGTCGTAGGAGATAATTACACCTGAGCTATAAGCATCAAGACCATCACCATCGCCGGTTACTACATAGATGGTATTCCTGTTTTGGGGATTTACTTTAATATCAGCTACACCTAGTGTTGGTAGGTTGTCGTATAGCGACGACCATGTATGGCCGCCATCACTTGTTTTCCAGGTACTGCCAGCAGCACTGCCTACATAAAAAGTATTGGAATCAACAGGGTCGAAGGCTACGACATTTATTCTCCCTATACCAGATAGTCCATGATAGTTAGTATCTGTATCAAAGGGACCCTGGAATTGCCAGTTAGCCGGTATGGAGGTGGTGCGGGCTCCTGCCTTCCTGCTTTTGGTAGCCAAATATTTTTGCCATTCCATTAAGCCCACCACCGGTGGCACCATATATCCATCCTGGTCCAGATGATTTTGCCAATAGTAATTCCACCGTTGAAATAGGTGGTCCTTGCTTTCAGATTCTTCTTTTCCCGGTTTCTCTATTTCATCTTCATTTACAAAGTAGGGTGAGTTTCGGTACATGGCCAATGCGTCGGTATATTTAATTGGTCCATCAGTTTTGGCGGGCATCCAGGGTTGGGCATTAATTCCCGGGCAGACTACTGCCATTAAGGCAATCAAAAATAATTTTCTCATAAGGTATGTATTTAGGTGTAAATCAAAGATAAGAAAATTTAGTTGTATACTAGGTGGCTGATAAGGTAAGGAAATAAAATTTTAAGTAGGTTACATCAGTCCTGTAGATTGCTTCTAGGGTTGACATAGGTTTTGTTGCAACTTTATGTTTAACTACCTTGATTAAACATAAAAAGCCCCTGCAATCAGAATGCAGGGGCTTGTATGGATCTCTATTTAAGATCGATTTTTGTTATCAATACACCACTACCTTACTTCTCACCAATCCATTCTTACTGCTTACTTCACAGATATAGAAACCGGGTGCAAGGCCACTGGCATTTACATTTATTTTACCGAAGTTGTCAAATGGTAAGGTATTTTGCCAAACAGTTTTTCCATCACTAGTAATCAACTGTATGTTCAATTCTTTTTCTGCCAACAAATTGCCTTTGGCCGTTATGGTAAAGTTGCCATGGCTTGGGTTTGGTGAAACACTTATAGAGCCAGGGGTATTTTCAATATTAGCGGTACCCACAATAGGGGTATGGTCGGCTTTAATGCTTTTCCACATACCACGACCGAAGGTTGCAGCCCATAGTTCATTGGTGTGGTAGTTGATATGCAGGTCGGGTACATGCACTGTAGGCAGGTTGGTATTAAAGAGTGCCCAACTGCTCATGGTTGTATCCCTGTAGTAAATTGCGGCATCAGTACCAATGTATTTTGTAAGGGTATTTGTATCAATAACCATACATAATACAGGGAGATTAGGTAGAGAACCTGTTTTGTCGAGCCATATCCCTATTCCACCAGAGTTGATGGTGCATTGAAAAATTTTACTTACTGAATATGCACTTATAGTAATCCAAAAACGGTTTTCATTTCTAGGGTCTACAGTAATACTTGATATATAATTGTTAACTGGTGATGTGAGCGATTGCCATGTAGCACCTGCATCTGAAGTAAACCTTATCTGTGGTGTCCACGTATGATAGTCGAAATAGGTAGCAAAAATATAATTTGGGTTGGACGGGGCCATTACTATCCTATCCAAATAGGCATCGGTATCAAATACAGGTGAAATTGGTGACCAAGATAGACCGCTATTAGCTGATTTGAAAACCTGCCTCATACCAATATAAAGGGTAGAAGGGTCTGTAGGATGTATAAAATAGGGGGTTACCCAGCCTCCACCGCTATGTATGGTATCTGTTATGCTGTGATAATGTGCACCTGCATCTGTGGTCATATCCACAGCCCCATTTTGGTAAGAGCAAAACCAAACGTTTGAAGGGTCGGCATAATTGATGAGGGGTTGCATACCATCACCACCGGTAAGGTCGATACTTGCACCCCCGTCCACCATTTTGGTGCCATTATCCTGTGCGCCGCCTATGACAAAAGAAACATTATTATCTACTGCGTTCCTATAGAATTCGGTAATGTGTATACCATTGCTTAGGTCTATCCATGGTTGTGTAATAGGGCCATTATTTTTATAAATCCCACCATCGCATGTTTCAAAAACATTTTTTGTAAGTGGGCTATATGCGAGGCAATGTTTATCAGCATGTACAGTTTCTAAACCGGCCACTCCGCCCCACCACTGGTTGCAAATCTCCCAACCTGAACCCCCATCGGTAGAATAATAGGTATTCACCCCGCCTACAATTACCTTGTTTGAGTCATCTGGATGAACGGCGATGCATAGGTCATACCATCCTTGGCCACCACAATGGGAAGTAGGTAAGCCTAAGTCCCAACCCAATATTTCGTTGTGGCATGAGGTATCATTAGTAAACAGTTCGGTAAAAGAAAGACCGCTATTGCTTGAGCTATAAACCCCTTTCAAACCTGATGAATTGGTTGAAGCCAGTGCTTTAACCACATTAGGTGCTGATGGGCATACTGCAAGGGCTATCCTTTGTGCATCGTTGAAGTGTGTTACGGCTGTCCAGGACATGCCACCATCAGTAGAGCGCATTACCTGTGCACCTGTATCGGTATACATACTGGCATATACTATACTAGTGTCACCCGGTTTATATAAAATCTGCTTATAGTTGCCACTACCATAGGTGGCCCATGTAGCCCCTGCATTTCTAGTTTTATAAATACCGCTATTTGTAGCCAATATCATTTTTGTGGTATCCAAAGGATTAATCAACAATGATTTGGCATTCATGTAGGCAGTAGGCATCCAGTTTACTCCGGTGGTTGACCAGGTAAGACCACGGTCATGAGATACAATTACCCCAGAGCTATAGGCATCTCCGGCATCACCATCGCCGGTGGCCACATAAATGGTATTCCTGTTTTGTGGGTTTACCTTAATATCAGCAACACCTAGAGTTGGCAGGTTATTATAAAGCGAAGTCCATGAATGGCCACCATCGCTTGTTTTCCAGGTACTACCGGCTGCGCTGCCTACATAAACAGTATTAGAATCCACAGGGTCGAAGGCTACCATGTTAATCCTCCCAATACCTGAGTATTGGTGAAAGCTTGTATCAGGTCCCTGGAAAACCCAGTTGGATGGGATAGATGTGGTTCGTGCGCCACTCCTTCTACCTTCGGCAGCCATATATTTCTGCCATTCCATCAGGCCTACTACTGGTGGTACCATATAGCCATCCTGATCCAGGTGGCGCATCCAGTAATAATTCCAGCGTTGGAAGAGATGGTCCTTACTTTCATTTTCTTCCTTACCCCCTTTACCCTTTTCATCCTCATCAATAAAATAAGGCGAATTGCGGTACATTGCTAGTGCATCAGCATACTTAATAGGCCTATCGGTTTTGGCAGGCATCCAAGGCTGTGCATTAGCTACAGTGCCGCCCAATGCTATAAAGGCAAAGAATAATAATTTCTTCATAAGGGAATAATTCAAACTTGATTCAAAGGTAGGGATATGTAAGTAGAAAGTAGATAGTAGAAAGTAGAAAGATGTTCGGTGGAATGATTTTGAGTAGAAAGTAGATAGTTGGATAATGGGAAAATTATGAAGTGCCGAAAAGTGGAAACTACAGAATTTGCTTATCCAAATTTTTATAGGTCTCCAAATATTTTACTCGCCTACGTTTTAACCTTTAACTTTTTACTTTTACTTTACCTCTAGTACCCTCCCCAAGACCTCAATTGCTTTAGTTTTTGCCAGTTGCGCTTGTACATAAGGCCAATGCTTAGAGATACATAGTTGGTCTTTATGTCCATAGCCTGGTCGCCATAACCGCCATAGGTGTTTTTGCTAATCCAGGTAGGGATGATGCCTAGTTCTTCGCCACAGGTCAGGTCCATAAATGGGAACACCTGGATATGCTGGGTTGCACCCATACTCAGGCGGAATATGATATGATTGATGTTTTTAGATGTATTGCCGGTGTCATATACCACTCCCGGGAAAAAGCCTTGGCCAGGGTAACGAGGGGTGGTTGCTGTAATGGTTTGCTCCCCATTGATTAAAAAACCCATACCCCCACTTATATAAAAATGGAAATATTCGTGGCGGCCCACGGTGGCGTCTACTTTTGGGGCAATAAATAAATAGGAACTATTTTGGGATAGGGTATAGCCTTGCCCTCCAAATTTTTCGTAGGTATTATCATGTAATGAAAATGAATAGCCTTCCAGAAATAATGAGCCACCCAGGTAGATATGCCTGAATGGGGATATCTGGTATTCGGCACCAAAGCTGGGGCTTAGGGATGAATTATTGGTTGTTGTAAATCCTACACCCGACTTTACACCCAAAAATGAGGCCTGGGCAAAGCTTAGGGATGCTATCAAACATAAGGACAGGAACAGTAGTGTTCGTTTCATACCTAAAAATAGAAAAAATCCTGAATGGTGGTAATAGTTATTTCGATTTTGGTTCAATAAGGGGGCTTATCGGCTAATACCTGAATAATTCCTCCTTGCTTTTTGGCCTTTGGTCAATGAGCCATTTGAACCTGCTTAGCCTGGTATTGGGGATATCGGCCTTATCAAGCGGGGTCATGGTAATGTGTGGGTCTTTGAGCAGTTTGATGCGTTTTATTTTCTGGTCGGCAAAAAACATGCGGATCATCACGCTTTTCGACTGGTCTATTCCTATATATGCACCCTTTTCGTCTTTGGCATAATAGATTGATTCTGCATCGGGGAAAACCAACATGCTGTCTACACTTTTTTTACTAAACCATGCCCTTAATGTGCGTCCCTGCACCTGGTCGTATAACTTTGCTTTTTCAGGTCCCGAAATAGAAACCATAAATGCACTGTTAGGTACATACAGGTTTCGCAGTGATGAACTGTCTAGTTGCATCAAAATAGTATCTCCGGTTATCTGGCTATTGTGCGCCCATATAATAGGTGCATACATCATTCTAATAATACTATCGGACCGGGTATAGCATACACTATCGCATTTTCCCTGTAGCGAGTCGGAGAAAATGAGTACATGATGGAAACCTATGAAATAGAGTGGGGCAGTAGTATCGGCGCTGGTAGTATCTTTTAACAGGCTATCAGAGCCATAGTGCATTGGCCTGTTTCCTGGTAGCTCATAATATATAGGTGTGCCTTTTTTACCCGCCTTAGCTATAGGCTTATTACTTTCAGTTTTAGAGCTTTTTGAGACTTTATCTTTGGTTTTGCCTTTTTGCCCTTTTTGGTTGGTTTTTGTTTCTGTGGCTTTAGGAAAAAGGGTAAGGGTATCCGTTGGCTTATCGGCCAGCACCACTTTTGTCGGCTGGCTTTTGCCAATTGTATCCTTAAGGAATCGAGGGGAAAGTAAATTGGGCCTTGACGGATATAGAGAGTCATTTGCTGGTTTCTGACCTTCAAAAATAGATTTGTCTCTTATCATCAAGGTATCATCGGTATTGGCAGAATTCATAATGGCTGCTACCTGTTCACCACCCAGATTATCTTTGGGAGCCTGGATTTTTGCCTTTACCATAGGGGCAGAGTAAAAGGTATCAGCCCTCATGTATAGGGTGTCTTTTTCATTAGCCTGAACCAAAACAGGGTGGATGGTTGCCCATATAACTCTTTTTTTAGAGTAGTATTCGGCATGGCCACAATAAATGGTAGAGTGATGCGAAGTATCCAGACTGATTACATTGCCTTGTGCAAGGCCATAGCCGTTTGCTTTATTATAGTAGAGTGTATCACCTTCTATATATTGGTCATCATACCATAAAGAAGAGTGGCCTGTAAAATGTGCCACCCCTAATTTGCCATCATAGGTTCCGTTACTTGTTTGCAATATCGACCTGCCTGAATCACGGGTAACGGTAGATTTTGCATAGAACTTAGTGATTTTAGATTCGGTATTATAGTTGAGGTCTTCAGACCTCACTTTGTACTGTGGGTCATTGATGATTACATTATAGGTAAAGCGGGCATCTTTGGTATTTGAATTATAAATGCCAGATCGGCTAGTAACATTAGTGCTATCGTTGTGCAGTGTGCCCCATTGGTCAAACTGAGCTATTTTGGTACCCAGATTATAAGTAAGGGTTTCGCAGTCCAGTTTGTTTTTGCCATCTGTGAGGTGCACATCCCCACTCATATAGGCTAATTTCTTTTCGGTAGTATAGCGCAGGTAGTCGCTGGTGCCCTGTGTACCTCCGGCCTGTGCTATGCGAACATGACTAAATGCTTCGAAGTTTTTGGTGATATTATTTTGATAAAGACTATCGCAATAAAGGGTATCTGTGCCCTGGTATAAGACCACATCACGCAGGAATTTATTGTATTCACCTGAATCTGTTTTATTAAAAACAAACTCGCCAGAATTGCTGATGGTGATTTTTATTTTATCGCTGGTGTCGGCTTTCTGGGCACCAGAATTAATTGTAAAACCAAGTAGGCAAAGAATTAGAATTGAAAAGGCAAAATGACTTGAAAACGGTATTGAATTAAAATGTCTTGATTGTTTATTGTTCCTGCCCTTATTTAGGTCATTGCAAAATTCTTTAGATAATAGGGTATTCATAGATTTTGCACCTTGTATAAGAGAACGATATCCAGCCAATTTTGTTGATTTATTCTTTACTACTCTTTTTCCCGAAAACACTTACATTAATATAGCGACCGGGATGGGCTTTAAGGTCATCGGTAAGGGCATGTATGGAGATGATGGAGCTATTAAGGTTATTGTACATGTCCTTATTATTAATGAGCATTCCCAATGAGCCCTCATTATTATTTATTTTCTTAACTATACTCTGCAAAGAGGCTGTTGCACTTTGCAAATCGGTAAGGGTTTTTTGAATAGGAGAATTAGCCAACTGGCCGGTAATATTATTTACATGGCTCAGTATTCTCTTAATGGTATCATTACTATTAGCCAGATTTGCGCTGATGCTATTGGCATTGTGCAGCAGGCTGGTGATTTCACCTGATTCTTTATTGAGGGTAGCGCTCATTTTGGCCAGGTTATCGGCAGTAATAACAATAGACTGTATTGCTGCGGCAATGGCTTTCTGGTTTTGAGCACCCATTACAGCGTTGAAACCAGCAAGCGCAGTATCAATAGCTATGATGGTTGATTTAAGTTCTTTAAGCCTTGGGGTGATTTCGCCTGAGATATTTTCTACAGCCCCACCTTCGCTGGCGGGCAATAATTCATCCCCATCCTTTAATATACCTGGGCCGGAGCCGGGTGTGAGTTTTATGCTTTTTGACCCCAGGAGATCAGCTGCGTTGATAGCGGCAATTGTTCCCTTGGTTAATTGTATGCTTTTACTAAGTGTGATAGTAACTTTTACACCTTTATCTCCAGCTAGCTCCATTTTTGCAATATGCCCCACATTAAGGCCATTTAATTGGATAGGGGATGAATTAATGAGGCCGTTTAGGTTGGGATAATAGCAGTAGTACTGATTTTCGGTTGAAAATAAGTCAGCGCCTTTCAATAAATAAACCCCTATGAAGAGAATAGCACCGGTGATAAACACCAGCAACCCTATCCTAACCTCTTTTGATACACGCATATTATAAGTCCAAATGCTGGCAAAAATAACGAAAAGAAGATAACAGAAATGTTATCTACCTATTTATTATAACAAATTGTTGGGTTTAGGTTGTTAAATATTTTTAAGCCGACAGGCGTAGGAATTCAATTCATGACCATTAAGGCTATGGTATTTTACCAGCAAACAGCAATTCGTGGTTTAATGATTTGAGATGTAACCATAATAATGATATGGGATTAGGAATATTTGCATTGAAAAAATGGGCCTGTATTTTCTCAGCTTTCTTCAAAGTATTGAAAACATAACAGATAATATAATATCTCAATTTCAAAGCCATGTTTTGAAGATTGTATGTGAAATGTATTTTGAATATTAAGGAATGGAGAACTTTTTTCTGCTTTTTTTTAACGTTTTCTACTTTTTATTGGGAATAATTGTATTTTAGCCTGATAATTAATAAACCGCTTTTTAAAAGGGAGGCTAATGCCGTCTTTTAAGGGGTGTTTATATAGTTTTGTAATCCTTGTAACTTGATCATTGTTTAATTGATTTTAAATCATGTGTATGAACAAAATTTATTCTTTTTTCCAAACTGGACTAATGAACCCTGCCGGAACTTCGGCACCGCCTTTGTTAAATAAATTAAACAATAATTCAAGTATGAAGCGATTTTACCTAGCAAAAATGATTGTGTTGTTTGCGTTCCTTGGATGGGGTGTAAATGCTAGTGGGCAAACCACAACACTTACCTACAGTCAGGCATTTACAGGTGGTTCAGCACCGTCTTCAACAGCCTGTAATGCATGGGATACCTATAGGGCAAGTCTCTTATCGTGCTATACCTTTTCCTCATTTAGGGTATATGGAAGCAATGACCCTGTAGGCAAGCAATGTACCAATGCAGTTATTGCAACAGCGGTGGCCAATGCATTAAGGACTGGAACTGCTTATGGTCCCACATTTGATGCTACAAGTGGCCAGACCTGGTTAGTTGGTAACTCTGCCTGTGGTGTTAGTAGTTGTAATTCTTCAGCTGCAGGAATTGAACTTACCGGCACTGGTAGCAATTGTAATTGTCTAGGTGGTTATACGCTAAGGCCTAATATGGGTAATCTCAATTGGGGAGGTATTAATATGGCTGCATGCGGTGCTTCCAGCCAAACAATGTCAGTAGACTTTGTGGTGGGTACTTCGAGCTATTATTCTGACCCTTCAGGAGGAGATGCATCCAATCTAAACACATGGTGGTCAAGTCCTGCAGGAACAGGAACACACCCTGCTTCCTTTGCATCATCAGCGAGTTGGATTATTCAAAGCAACCTTACTTGTAGCGCATCACCCTTCACATTTAATGGTACTGTTACGGTTAATGCAGGTTCGTTTACAGCACCTGCTGTTTTGAACGTAGCAGGCAGTTGGGCAAACGTAGGAGGTACTTTCATTCATAATAATGGTACTGTAAATTTTAATAGTACAAGTGCTTGTGGTGGATCTATTACT
Organism: Chitinophagaceae bacterium; assembly: GCA_947456055.1. GTDB lineage: Bacteria > Bacteroidota > Bacteroidia > Chitinophagales > Chitinophagaceae > Nemorincola. The sequence goes on along the minus strand of CANGSR010000019.1, from coordinate 3,416 downwards.
TTGAGCGGAGGAATGACTGGTAGCAGCAAATTCAATAACCTAACATTTAGTGCAGTTGGTGGTGCATGGTCTATGGGTTCAAATCCTGTAGAGTGTGCCGGCAATCTTACAATATCTAGTGGTACATTAACTGCATCATCTTCAACTTTAACCGTAGGTGGTAGCTTCTCTAATTCAGGAACATTTACCCATAATGGTGGTACTGTAATAATGAGCGGTACAACCGGTGGTCTTACTATTAATAATGCCAATGCGTTTAATAACCTTACCTTCAATGGTTCTGGTGGTAGCTGGGCATTTGGCAGCACTGCTACAATCAATAATAACTTTACAATTACAAATGGTACTGTTACAGCACCTGCTAATTTATTTATCAATGGTAGTTATGCTAACAATGGCAATTTCGTACATAATAATGGTCTGGTTCAGTTTGGTGGTACAACTACAGGCTTAACACTTAGCGGTAGCATGACAGGTTCGAATAAATTTTACATTTTGAACTTTAATGGTACAGGTACTTACAGTTTTGGATCTACACCTGTAGAGACTGCAAGTAATTTTTCTATATTTAATGGTGTAGTAAATGCACCTTCCAGTACCTTAACCATTGGAGCTAATTTCCAGAATAATCCGGCGGGTGGATTTAATAATAACGGTGGTACAGTTATTATGAGTAATACTTCAGGTTTAGTAGGTCTTTTCAATAATATGACCGGAACATTCCCTACTGGTAGCAGATTTAATAATTTGACATTTAACGGTGTAGGTGGTTCATGGCAATTTGTAAATAATGCGGATATAGCTGGTAATTTAACACTTACTAATGGTTCATTAAATGCGTTCACTACTTTGAACGTATTGGGTAATGTAACCATAGGAACAGGTACTACTATGAATTCATCAGCTGGTATAACCCATAATGTAGGTGGTAACTGGACAAATAATGGCTCATTCAATGCAAGTACTGGTACTGTGAATTTCAACGGTGCTGGTTCTTATTCAATTTCAGGTAATCTTACTGGTACTAATAAGTTCAATACATTAACATTTAATAATAGTGCGGGTAGCTGGAGTTTTGGAGGTTCAAATGCAGAAGCCAGTTCAATGGCAATAACTGCAGGTTCGGTAACAGCTCCTTCAGGTACACTTACTTTATCAGGAGCTGTAGGTACTGCATATACAAATAGCGGTTCTTTCAACCATAATAATGGTACAATAATCTTTACAGGTTCTGGTGCAATTAGTGGTTCTAATACCGGTGCTAATAAATTTAATAACCTTACGTTCAATGCAGCTGGTAGTAGCTGGTCATTCTCAAGCACTGCTCAACTAGCTGGTAACATGACCATTTCGAATGGTACAGTTACTGCATTTGGTGGTGATATGACAGTAGGTGGCAACTGGTCTAATACATCAGGTAATTCACCTGCCTTCAACCACAACAATGGTACTGTAAATATGAATAGTGCCACAAGTGCTATCTTATCTGGTAACATGACAGGTTCAAACAAATTCAATAACCTTACGTTCAATGGTGGTGGAGCCTTTAATATGGCTAGTAATATAGATGTGAATGGTGCCTTTAATAATGCTGCAGGAACTGTAACATTACCATCATCATTGATAATTACAGGTAACTATACCAATAGCGCTATTATAGTACATAACAGCGGTACTGTTACTATGAATGGTACGGGTACAATGAATGGTGCTATGACTGGAAGTAATAAATTCAATAATCTAGCCTTCTCTGGTACTACTTACACTTTTGGTGCTAACTCAGCTGATGTTAATGGTAACTTTAATATTAACTCAGGTACTGTTACTGCACCATCTACTATTTTGCAGATTACAGGTAACTATACCAATAGTGCCACCTTTACACACAACAGCGGTACGGTTGTATTAAATGGTAATACAGCGGGTCTTACACTTAATGGTAATATGACTGGTGGTAATGCATTCAATAACCTTACCATCAATGGTACAAGTGGTGCATGGACAGCAACAAATGGTGTAACTACTGCAAACAATTTTAGTATCCTTAACGGTACATTCACAGCACCTGCAGGTGGCTTAATTATTGGTGGCAGCTATACCAATAATGGAGTATTCAACCACAATAATAGTTCCGTTACATTTAATGGCAGTGCCACTGGCCTTAGCCTAAATGGCAATATGACATCATCAACCAATGGCGCATTCTACAATATCTTCTTTAATGGTACAGGAACTTATACTTTCAACAATAATGCTGATGCGGTATTTAGTTTCAATCAGTCTAATGGTACTATTGTTGCTCCGGCTGGTAATTTAAACGTTGGACAAAATGCTCCATCCGGATTCTTTGTATTCAACCAGAGCGCTGGTAATTTTAATCCTAATAATGGTACAGTAACAATTGTTCCTACTACTGTTGGCGCTACTTACGGAATTCAGGGTGCATCAATGACAAGTACCACTGGTACACTTAACTGTTTTAATAACCTTACATTTAATGCTGCTGCTGGAACAAATATTCTGATTACACCAAACAGTATTTCATTAAAAGGGAATTTTACTAACCTTGGTGCTACTTCAACTGTTACAACTAATGGTATTACCCTTACAGTAGGTGGAAACTGGTTAAATAATGGATTACATAATGCAGGTTCAGGTACTGTTGTAATGAATGGTACTGGTAGTAATACTATTACAGGTTCTGGTATGACAGGTACCAACAGGTTTAACAACCTTACCTTCACTAATGGCGGTACCTGGTCTTTCAGTAGTTCAAACGTAGAAGTAGGTGCTGCATTCAATTTGAATTCAGGAGTAGTTACAGCACCATCAGGAACATTAACAATGAGTAGTACAGGTGGTATTGGCCAGTTTAATAACAATGGTGGTTCATTCGTGAACAATGGTGGTACAGTTTTATGTAATGGTTCTAATGTTTCATTCAATACTTCAGGTGCAGGTACACTTACAGGTTCTAACAAGTTTAATAACATGACCTTTAGTGGTGGTGCTACCTACACATTCAATGCAAGTGCTGAAATGGGTGGAAACTTCCTGAATACATCTGGTACAGTTGTTCCAGGTGCTAATACATTAACAGTAGGTGGTAACTGGACAAACAACAGTGCTTTCCAGATGGGTACTAGTACAGTTGTAATGAATGGTTCGGCTACAGGATTAACATTAAACGGTAACCTTACTGTTGTTAATACTGGCCGTTTCAATAACCTTACTTTCAATGGTACAGGTAGCTGGTCTTTCTCTGGTTCTACAGAAGTAGGTGGTAACTTAAACATTAATAGTGGTACAGTAACATCTCCTTCAAGCTTGACATTATTCGGCAACTACACCAATAATGGTAGCTTCATCCACAACAGCGGTACTGTAACCTTATCTGGTACAGGTGCACAAACACT
>CANGSR010000018.1 GCA_947456055.1 Chitinophagaceae bacterium | reverse complement strand
GTGCAATACCAGAGATGAACCACAACGAGCTGGTAGGCTGGCGTGATGATGCCAAAGACAAGGCAGTACTCATACTCAGGAATGAAGACGATTACGACCGTGTACAGTCTCGCATAGAAATCAATAAAAAGGTTTTCAAAAAATATACCAATACCGTTATTGAAATCTACTCACAAGGTGCAAGCTATTGGGAAAAAGCCTTCTATCTCATTCACCTTACCGACTGGATATCAGTTATCCTCGCCGACCTTCGCGAGCTTGATGCCACCGAGGTAAAAGTTATCGACTTCCTCAAAAAATCCCTTTCAGAAATAGAATAAATTATACCAACATATTTGTACACCACAATTGCTTTTAGATGGCGATTGGGGTGTTTTTTTATTGGGGAATAATGAGGCTTATTTTGAACATTTATATCCTATCGGAACTACCATAAATATCTTAACCCACATTGCAGCCTTACTCTGTCAAATGTTAAATATTAGGTGTTATTTGTTAAATGCATGGGAATAAAAATTCTGCTTTAGTCGTAGGGGGGTACGAGCATATGTATTTCATTCAATTCTAAGACGACAAAAGCGATTTGTAGTACACATATAATAATATATTTACTTATATTACTGGCAGTTAGTTTCATTTCTTTGACAGGTGCAAAAATGATAATCTAAAAGTCAGGATGAAAATCTGTAGTACACAAATTGAAACTAAAAAAAGCAACAATTCAATAGAATCAAGGCTTACAGCCGATTGAGCTGGAATATGGGTTAAGTTCGTTTGCCCCAGCGGGGCAAAGGGCTTTGTAGAAACAAATAAAACATGAAATGTTAACTGCTCCATCGGAGCAGCGCACATGTTGGTATAAGGTAGTTTTCTATTTGTGCCGTAATTATTGATAACTCAATAGTGATGTTCTTGCCTATATTTTTATTCACCTAACCCCTCACATCCCCAACTCCTTAAAATCTATATCCAAAACCTCATACCCAATATCATTATGCCACTGGTAGTGCCACCATTCACTGGGCACATGCCCGAAACCATATTTGCGCATTGTTTGTTTTAGCAGGCGGCGGTTTGTAAGCACGGCGGCGGGTAGGGTATAAAAATCGTGGTGGGCTGAGTCGGTGAAATTATCGTAGCCCGTACCCATATCCAGTTCCTTACCGGTTTTTAGGTCTATAAGGGTCACATCCACGGCAAGGCCACGGTTATGGTTACTCCCATTGCGTGGATTCGATACATAATGACGGTCACTCACCAGTTGCCACATTTTGCAGGTCACTTTATAAGGGCGGTAGGCATCAAATAGCTTTAGGGCAAGGCCTTTTTTGCTGAGTTCATCTTGTGCCATTTTCAAGCCATTGGCAGGGCCCTCCCGCAGATATAGGCTATGGTTGGTATACAATACCTGGTGGGTGAAATTATTGGTGGTCGCATAGCGCACATCAGTTACCAGACCCGGTATTAGGGGTTTCAGGGCAACCATTTTTTTTCGGGCATCAGCTTTTACTGATGCGGCGTAGGTGGCCTTATCCCGTATAACCACCAATGGGGCTGGGCTTTGCTGACCATAAACGCTCAGGCCAATGAAGAGGGTAAATATTAATATTATGCAGGACTGCCTCATATAGTAGGGCGCAAAATTAGTATAAAGTGAGCATCACCCATTTTTCTGTATTTATTTTGGTTGTTGGGCAAACCATTTACCCAAAATGGGGTGTCTAATAAATTATTGGTTATTACTTATACTTTTGCATTGCTATCTTGTGCATTCATCCATGCCGGGGGCTAAAAACAATTATTTGCATGAACTTAAAGTTTACTTCTTCTGCTCTGTTTATTACTGTCTTATTATTATCTGTAAATATTGTTTCGGCCCAGAAGCGCAAGGCTATGCCAAGTCCTAAAGATTGGTCGCATAGCAAAAAGAACTGCCACCACCTTTTGTCTAATTCCTCCCAGTGTCTTTGGGCGTTTTTTAATATCAAGGGCAGCCTTACAGGTACGGTGGTAAGCTGGAACGATGCCCCCAAAAGCGATAAACCCGGCACTGCCGCTGCAGTAGCTATCATCAAAACCAACCGTGATACCGTAAGGGTATTGCTAATGGAAAATAAATCAATGAAACCCGGCCAAACTATAAAACTTGCCCCCGCCACCGAACCCGATGTAGACGTAAGTGTAGCCCTCGACCGTGATTTTTACCTCCATGAAGAAAAAGAAGGCGGAAAACCCTTTTGCCGCATCAACGAATACGACCAGCGTATTGTAAGGACTACATGGGGGAAGATGGAGTAGGGGGAATGAAATGGCAGGTTGTATTAGGTGAATTATGATTTCAAGATTGTTTTAAGTTTCTATATAGCCCGAAGGGCTTAAATATGAATAGCCGCCGGTGAAACCTGCGGAAAATGTAATATTATACACCGTTCCCCCCTCCCCCCCAAATCCCCTCTCCACAATTCCCTATAATAGTTTAATTTTGCGTTCATTAAACATAAATAGGGTATTATGAAAATGGAAAAAGTGCTTGATAAGCTGGGTATTGAAAAAAATAATGAAGGCGCATCAACCGGCACCAAATGGCTGAAAGGCGGTGGTGGTAAAATTGAGTCTTATTCGCCGGTAGATGGCAAGAAGATTGCCACTGTTACTTCGGTTACCAATGATACTTACGATAAGGTTATAGAGCAGGCACAGGCGGCTTTTGTAGAGTGGCGCATGTGGCCCGCCCCAAAGCGTGGTGAGGTGGTGCGCCAGATAGGTGATGCCCTCCGCAAGTTTAAGGAGCCACTGGGCAAGCTGGTGAGCTACGAAATGGGAAAGAGCCTGCAGGAAGGCTATGGCGAGGTGCAGGAGATGATAGACATTTGCGACCTTGCTGTGGGTATGAGCCGCCAGTTGTATGGCCTCACTATGCATAGTGAGCGCCCACGCCACCGCATGTATGAGCAATGGCACCCACTGGGTGTGGTAGGTATCATCAGTGCCTTCAACTTCCCGGTTGCAGTATGGAGCTGGAACAGTATGATAGCCCTGATATGCGGTAATACCTGTGTGTGGAAACCATCGGAAAAAACACCATTATCAGCAATCGCCTGCCAAAATATAATTGCAGAAGTTTTTAAAGAAAATAATGTACCGGAAGGCGTTTGTGGCCTGGTAGTAGGCGACCGTGAGTGTGGCGAATGGATGAGTAATGACAAGCGTGTGCCATTGGTATCTGCTACCGGTAGCACCCGTATGGGTAAGGCACTTGGTGCTACTGTGGCAGCTAGGCTGGGTCGCTCATTGCTAGAGCTCGGTGGTAACAATGCCATCATCATCACCGAGAATGCCGACCTCAATATTGCATTGATAGGTTCGGTATTTGGTGCGGTAGGTACGGCAGGCCAGCGTTGCACCACCACCCGCAGGCTCATTATCCATGAGTCAATCTACGATTCATTTAAAAAGAAACTGGTAGCAGCCTACAAGCAATTGGTAATAGGCGACCCACTGGATGAAAAAAGCCATGTAGGCCCGCTAATAGATAAGGATGCCGTAGCTACTTATGAGCAGGCAATAAAGGAAATAAAGAAAGCAGGAGGCAAGCAAATAGTAGCCGGCGGTGTATTGACAGGCGAGGGTTATGAAAGTGGCTGCTATGTGAAACCATGCATCTTTGAAGCAGAGAATGACTGGGAAATAGTGCAGCACGAAACATTTGCACCTATACTTTATGTAATGAAGTATAGCAAATTGGCTGAGGCAATAGCTATGCAGAACAATGTTCCACAGGGCCTATCTTCATCTATCATGACACTGAACATGAGAGAGGCTGAGCAGTTCCTGGCGCATTCGGGTAGTGATTGTGGTATTGCCAATGTGAATATCGGTACCAGTGGTGCTGAAATAGGTGGTGCTTTTGGTGGTGAGAAGGAAACCGGTGGTGGTCGTGAGAGTGGTAGCGATAGCTGGAAGGCATATATGCGCCGCCAAACCAATACCATCAACTGGAGCGAACAATTACCACTTGCCCAGGGTATTAAGTTTTCGGTATAGAAGGTGTAGGACTGTTTATTCTAAAAAAATTAATAGCCATGTAGGGACGCCCTGAAAGGGCAAAATCTCCTAGCCCAGGGCATCGCCCTGGGAGGCAAAGATGAACAAAAAAATGAAATAGCGCAGAACCTTAAAAATTCTGCGCTATTTTTATAATATCTAAATATTGAGTCCGTTAGTAGCTTGTACATGGTCATGAAAAAATTATTGCTCATCCTATTTCTTACAACTGGGGTAGTCAGCCTACAAGGGCAGATTACCAGTAAGGTTATTGAAAATATGATGGCCGACCGTAGGCTTACACCTGAGAACGTAGCCTATAATGCTGTGAGTCTTTTGCCCGATTTATACCGTGAGGGTAGGACTGATTCCATAAATGCAGTTATTAGTTATTGGTACAATAAATGTGGTATCTCAGAGCCACTGCTTAATTATTGTATACTTGAAGCCATAAGGACTAATACCTTTCATGAAGAAATAAGACTGAACGAGCCTAACCAATATGATACTACTGGTACCCACCTGTCAAATGACTTATATGCCGATTATATTCTTTCTGGCTTGCAATGGTATGAATATGGCAGTAATATAAGGGCCAATCCTAAGCACTATGCCCCTGATAATCATAAGGACTTTATTGTATCGGCCTATGGCCGGTATTACGATTTTCTACGCTCATTGGCACTCGACCTGTGTGAACTTAAAGATTTGAGCCCGGTGGAGAGTTACCTGGTTCATTATTATGGCTACCCCGATTCCAATAGGATAGAATTGCTAAAAGACACTATTTATAATGGCTCTGTAATACAGCAAATGTATTTACAGAGACATAAAAGCAAAAATGTAATCCCATCAATGAATATGGGCTTTTTACTCGGCACCTGGGTTCCTAATGGTAATCTCTCCACATTAGGTATCCATCCTACTATTGGATTAGTGATAGGCAAAAGGGCACGTAAGTGGATGGCCGACCTTAATGTTAATTTAAGAGTAGGGGAAGCTCCTAACTATTATACTTTTTTATATGAGGATAGTCTTTACAAAACGAAAAAGTTCCTTGGTTTGTATATGGGTATTGATGGCGCTTTTGAACTTTTGAGAAACAAACAAGGCGAGATTAACTTACTCACTGGTATAGGCTACGATGCCTTGTCTGTTAATTACGATAAGGTTGTGCAGGTGCCTATTCCATCATTTAATTTCAATTTTGGGCTTGGTTATCGTATTTTCCTACCGGTTAAGGAGCATGACCTGAGTGTGAAATGCACCTATCTCAATATAAAGGTGAAATCTAATTCAATATATTACGAGAATCGGGGAGGAACAGTCCTCACTGGTAATGCCCTTACAGCAAGTATAATTTATGGGGCATTTACTCAGCGACAGAATAAACCACGTAGAGAAAATTTGTAAACTTATTAATCGTCAATTAGGAGAAAATGAAAAATGGAATTGTTGCCTTAATGATATTTTTAAGTTCCTCAGTCACCGCAATTGGCCAGATAGGTGATAATGCGGTGGAAGGTATGATGACCTTACGTATACTTGATTGCGAAGAGATATCTTATAATTCAGTGAATTTGATTCCCCGCCTGTATAAAGAGAACAAGACTGATACACTTAATGCAATTCTCGATTTTTGGCGCAAGAATTGCGGCATGAAGGAGGCTCTGGTTTCTTACACTATTCTTACTTCCATAAAAGACCATACTTTTAAAGAGGAGTTGAAATTTGATAAATCAGCTTTTGCTGTTGATAGCACCAACGTACCATCAACCGACTATTATTCCACCAATATCATCGCCTACCTCAACTGGTATTATTATGGTTTTAGTGTGAGGCACAAACCTAAGATTTATATAGAACCTCACCGGGGAGATTATTATGTAGCCAATTATGCCCAATACTATGATTTTCTTAATTCCATAGCATTGTCGCTAAATAGCCGGAAGGACTTATCGAAAATTGAACGTTTTTTGGTGGATTATTATATTCAACCCAATCCGGCTAAGCTAGATGAATTAATGTCGGAGGAATATAATGGAACAATATTGCAGGCAGCCTATAAAAAGCATAAGGAAGAAAAGAAGCATGTTTCAGGATTCCAGTTGTCGGCACATGCCGGTATGTGGGTGCCGCAGGATAATGCATCCCGCCTTAGCAATCATCCCTACCTGGGTGGTTCTATAGGCGGAAGGACTAATAAGGTAATGGTGGACCTAACTATGCATATTCGTTTTCTCGATGCGCCTGCTTATTACAACGTATTAGATCAGGATACTGTTTACAGAACTAAGAGCTATACAGGTTTTTATCTGGGTATAGACGGGGGGTATCAATTGCTCAAATATAAAAGACACGAGCTGGATTTATTAGGTGGGTTTGGCCTTGATGGATTTGAGGCAACTTTCAATAATGACGCAATACATACTACCTATCCATCTTTCAATTTAAATGCTGGGCTTGGTTATAAGATTTTCCTTACCCATAAGGATGAAACAAATTCAGACAAATTCAGCTATATAGCCTTCCAGGCAAAATACAATTGGGTCAATTATTGCAATAAGGGTGGAACTGATATGACTGGCAATGCTTACACCTTTGGTGTGGCCTATGGTTTGTATTATCGTACAATTGATTATCCGTATAATCCCATGTAGTGTATTGATTCTCTGTTTAGAGGATTGGCATCATACTTTGTTTACTTTGTATTTTTATCAGTAGCCACGGCCTTTAGGCCGTGGAACGCATAGGAAAATAATTTGGCTTTAGCCAAAATTGGGACTAATATATAAGATTAATGATGACCCAGTACTTTTCGCTAAGGTGTCTATATCCCTATTAGTAAGCAAAATTACTTATTAGATTGTTTCTCCCTACCTTTGCCTCCTTATTATGAGCAAGAAAGGCAAGGTATTGGTGGCCATGAGTGGCGGTATTGATAGTACGGTAAGTGCATTGATACTGCATGAGCAGGGTTATGAAGTGGTAGGCATCACTATGAAGACCTGGGATTATGCCTCATCGGGCGGGGGTAAAAAAGAAACAGGTTGCTGCAATCTCGACTCTTTTAATGATGCCCGCCTTGCTGCGGTTGAGCATGGTTTTCCCCACTATGTACTTGATATCCGTGAGGAGTTTGGCAATCATGTAATTAATAATTTTGTTGAAGAATATGTAGCAGGCCGTACACCTAATCCGTGTGTGCTGTGCAATACACATATCAAATGGGCTGCTTTACTCAAGAGGGCTAATTCCCTTAATTGTGATTTTATAGCTACAGGGCATTATGTAAAAGTGCGTGAAGAAAATAACCGCCATATTATATCAAAAGCCCGTGACCTCACCAAAGACCAGAGTTATGTGCTTTGGGGTCTAGGTCAGGAATGTCTATCCCGAAGTATATATCCATTGGGAGATATGCTGAAAACCGAAGTAAGGCAATTGGCTTATGATATGGGCTATGAAGAATTGTCTAAGAAAGCAGAAAGCTACGAGATATGCTTCGTGCCTGATAATGACTACCGTGGCTTCCTGAAGCGCAATGTTGCCGGATTGGAAGATAGGGTGAAGGGTGGTGATTTCGTACTATCAGATGGTAAGGTTGTAGGTAAGCATAATGGCTATCCTTTTTACACCATTGGCCAGCGCAAGGGGCTGGAAATCGCCTTTGGCAAGCCAATGTTTGTAACCAATATCATACCTGAAACTAATACAGTAGTACTTGGTGAAATACACGAATTGCAGGCCAATGAAATGACCGTGCGTGGCCTTAATATGGTGAAATACGATACCATTCACACAGGTATGGAAGCCGTTACCAAAATCCGTTACCGTGATGCTGGTATGGAAAGTATCTTAACTCCAGTAGAAGGTGGGGTGCATGTACAATTCAGTCATACGGTTAATAGTATTGCGCCCGGCCAAAGTGCTGTCTTTTATGAGGGTGATGATGTGATTGCCGGAGGTATTATTCAGAGGAATCCAATTGTTTTGTAAAGTATATCCTGACAAGTAAAGTAATCAATTTTCATTCCGGCGTACCACATAAATATTTTTGTGGTACGCCGGAATGCTTTTTTATGGGATAGCCAATATGCGGTTTATCTATTATCAGCTGGCAATTAGTTACCTGTTAAGCTTTCCAGTAAATGGTTATCTACTAAGTACTAACGACTATCTACTATAATCTGTCTTTCTACTTTCTACTTTCTACTTTCTACTATCTACTATCTACTATCTACTTTCTACTAACTACTTTCTACTAAAAAAAAGACCTCCCCTGAATCAACAAGGAAGGTCTCTTTTATTTATTTCTATCAATTGTATTTAAGCCAGTTTTTTAAGCTCTTCAATGTGGGCTTCATCATCCCTTTCTACATTAAGAGTACCTGATTTATCCATATCCACAAGTACTGGTGCAGCCACGAAGATGGATGAGTAAGTACCGGTGAATACACCTATAAGCATTGCAAATGCGAATCCACGAGTTGCTTCACCACCAAAGATGAAGAGGATAAGCAATGTAATGAATACAGTCAATGATGTCATAATAGTACGGCTCAATGTATCATTAATCGCACGGTTGATAACACTTGTTTTGTCTTCGTTAGGTGATTTACGGAAGTACTCACGAATACGGTCGAATACGATAACCGTGTCATTCATTGAGAAACCTATCACAGTCAATATCGCAGCAATGAAGTGCTGGTCAATTTCCAATGCGAATGGAACCTTACCCCTGAAGAATGAGAACACAGCTAATGTAACACAAACGTCGTGCAACAATGAAAGCAGGGTACCCAATGAATACTGCCATTTACGGAAACGAATCAGGATATACAGGAATATCGCAATCAAAGAAAGGAAAGTAGCCTGGTAAGCACCACGCTTAAGGTCATCAGAGATAGTAGGTAATACAGTCTGTGAACTTAAAAGATACTTGATGTTGAAATCACTGAATGTAAGTGTAGATGGAACAAGGTTTTCTTTTACAAGGCCAACCCAAATTGTTGAATCCACAATTCTTTCAACACTCTGGCCTGGCTTAGTAATCAGGTAAGAAGTAGTGATGTTCAGTTGGTTATTTGTACCAATGGTTTTAACTGTTGGTCTTTCACCACCAAGGTAGCTTTTCAGTTTTTCTTTTACAGTTTCTACTTCATATTTCTTGTCAAACTTGATAGTATAGCTACGTCCACCATTGAACTCAACGCCCTGATCGAAACCAGTGAAATAGGTGCTTGCACCCATCAATAATACTACTGCAGTAATAACGTAAGTGTACTTCCTCATTTCAACAAACTTGAAATGCGCTTTCTTGAAGATAGTTTTTGAAAGGCCAGTGAAGTAATTGAAATGCCTTTCACGTTTAGTATAGATATCAGTGATTAAGCGGGATACAAGGATACCACAGAACAGGGATAATAAGATACCAATAATCTGTGTTGTAGCGAAACCACGTACCGGACCAAGACCAAAAATAAACAGGATGATAGCAGTAATCAAAACGGTAATGTGACCATCAAATACAGGTGCATAAGAACGCTTATAACCATCTATTACCGCTTGCTGGTAACTCTTGCCCCCGGCTAGTTCCTCCTTAATACGCTCAAATATGATTACGTTAGTATCCACAGCCATACCGATTGTTAAAACCAGACCAGCGATACCAGCCATAGTAAGGGTAGCATGTAAAGCAGCAAGAACACTTACTGTAAATATAAGGTTAAGGATTAATGAAATGTCAGCAATGATACCACCAGTATTGTAGTATACAAGCATCAATACGAATATCAAAATGAATGAGATAACCAGTGAGTTAATACCCTTATGGATATTCTCTTCACCTAGTGTAGGACCTACTACCTGCTCCTGAACAATATGGGCTGGTGCAGGTAATTTACCTGATTTCAGGATGTTTGATAAGTCCTGGGCTTGTTCAGCAGTAAATGCTCCAGAGATTTGTGTACTACCTGTAGCGATTTCATTGTCCACCCTTGGGCATGAATAAATACGGCTATCAAGTACCACTGCAACGAAACCACCAACATTGCGGCCTGTCATATCTTTCCAAATATGGGCACCTGTAATGTCCATATCCATGTTCACATCAGGCTTGCCAGAAAGTGGGTCATAATCGGCATGGGCAGAAGTGATATGGTCACCTTCAAGTCTTGCATTGCCACCTGGAGGCATTTTAATAGCATACATATAAACCACAGAACTTTGTTCTGCACCTTTCTTGTTATCATCAGCACTAAAAAGGAAACGACAATTAGATGGGAATTTGTTTTTCACCACATCCATTGAAAGGTATTTAGACAGTTTTGCAGTGTCTTTTTTCAATACATAACCCACAATGGCACCTGGAGCATATGCATCGTTGTTCTGGGTAAGACTAGGGTGCATAATAGCATACAGAGGATTTTTCCTCATTGTTTCTTCGTCTTTGGCTTTGCTGGTGTCATTACTTGCCTTATCGCCAGCTTTTTTACCACCTAAAACCGAAGCAAGGGAAGATGTGTCTGATCCAGCTTTTTTAGAAGTATCAGTTGCAGCAGCAGTCTTGGAAGTGTCTTTTGCATTGCTATCTAAAGCCGCACTACCCGAAAGGTAAGCACCTAATGCTTCATTTGCAGTACCTAACAATGGGCCGATTGTTTCGTTAGTATAAGTTTCAAAGAACTGCAATTTTGCTGTAGCCTGCAGGTAGGTTCTTACACGGTCAGGATTATGCACACCTGCAAGTTCCACAGTAATAATACCTTTCTTCTCATCAAGGTTTACATTATGGTTAGCAACACCAAACTTGTCAATACGGGTTAATATTACATTGTATGTACGCTTTACTGCATCCTTAGCTTCATCATTGATTTTTGCTAAAACTTCAGCATTTGTAGAAGTCAATTTAATATCCTTTTCAGCTGGCTTAGTGAATAAATAAGCAAGGTTTGTATTAGGATTGTTTTTCTGGTAAGCCTCTCCGAAAAGTGTTACGAAGTTAGCCTCACTGTTTGCTTTGGCAATATTTGCATCAGCAATAGCTTTTTTCAAACCCTGGTCATTAGGGTTATTTGACATTGAACGAACAAGGTCATCCAGGCTTACCTCGAGGGTAACGTTCATACCACCCTGAAGGTCAAGACCAAGGCTCAACTCTTCTGATTTAGCTGCCATGTAAGTATACTTCTTAAGTACTGGCACACTAAAAATTACTTCACCCTGCATGCTATCAGTGATAGTCTGATAGAGGGAATCCCTGTGATTTTTGTAATCCTCACTTTCTACATTAGCAGTGGGCATATCAGCCTTCGCAGCGCGTTCGGCGCGTGCCATCATTTTCTTTTCTTCGTTTTTAACGATAATAGTTAAAGAAAGCTGGTACAATGATATCAAAATCAGCGCCGCGGTAAAAAACTTCACCAAACCTTTTAGATGCATGGGTTGTTGTTAAATTTTCTTTGTTCGATATTATAAAATACCCTCACTCCCGAACTTTCCGGTTCGGGCGGGGGCGCAAAGATAGGATTTAATATAAAAAAATAAAGCCCTTTCCAAATTTTAAATTTTTTTCCTCAATTACAGGTGTTTATAACTGTTTTTCAAGCGGGATATTGTTTATTTAACACAATAAATACCCAAAATGAACAAGAAATCTTTACTGGAACCCTAAATTATTGTATTGATACTTTATTACAACACTTCCTTTTCCTTCATCTGCTCTACTGCGGTATAAAGCTCGTAATAGGCTCCCCTTTGAGTAATTAGGGAATCGTGGTTGCCACGTTCGGTGATTACCCCATGGTCCATCACAATTATTTCATTGGCTTTGCGAATGGTACTTAACCTATGTGCTATTACTATAGAGGTTCGACCTTTAATTAGGGTATCAATGGCATGCTGTATCAATTGTTCACTTTCGCTGTCCACACTAGATGTGGCTTCATCTAAAATAAGGATAGAAGGATTGTAAAGTAATGCCCTAGCAAATGACAGTAATTGCCTTTGCCCCTGGCTCAATGAATTGCCCCGCTCCATTACATCAAAATCATATCCACCCGGCAGGCGCATAATAAAATCGTGTATCCCCAGCATTTTAGCCACCTCAACTACCTTTTCTTTCGATATTTCGGGGTTTCTCAGAGTGATATTATCGCTAATGGTACCCGAAAACAGAAATACATCCTGCAATACTATACCTATATGCGACCGAAGACTGTAAATATCATATTCCTTCAGGTCATGTCCATCTATAAGGATATTTCCCCCATCTATTTCATAAAGCCTGTTGAGGATACTTATTAATGAGGTTTTCCCTGCTCCGGTATGCCCAACCACCGCCAGGGTTTTACCCGGTAACAATCTGAAGGATATTCCTTTTAATACTGGTACCTCAGGTTTGTAGCTGAAATGTACTTTTTGGAATTCTACTTCGCCCCTTAAATTACCTGCATCAAGTGTGCCATTATTGCCAAGAAATTCCTCACTATCTAGTATGGTAAAAACACGTTCTCCGGCTATTATGCCCATTTGTAGGACATTGAATTTGTCAGCCATCATACGCAGTGGGCGGAAAAGAAGGTTGAGGTACATGACAAAAGAGATAATTACCCCTACGGTCGCTCCATAGTTCATAATCCTTGAAGCACCATACCAAACCAATAGCCCCAATGATGCTGCGAGAATGATTTCAACAATTGGGAAGAACACTGAATAGGCGAAAATCCCTTTGATATTGGCATCTCTGTGTTCCTTATTGATTACATTAAACTTTCCTATCTCTCTTTCCTCAGCAGCAAATGCCTGCACTATGTACATCCCGGTGAGGTGTTCCTGTACAAATGCATTAAGTGCGGCAACTGCATTCCTTACCCTTTGGAAAGATTTATTTACTGCTTCCTTGAACCACCATGTAGCCAATACCAATAAGGGGAAGGTAGATAAGCAAATTAATGTTAACCGCCAGTCCGTTATAAGCATCACTACCATAATGGCAATAATTGTGAGTATATCGGCGACTATTGATATAATACCCTCAGAAAATACATCGTTGATAGATTCTATATCATTGATAGTACGGGTAGTAAGTGTACCTATAGCTGTGCGGTCGAAATAGGAAATATTCTGGAAAAGGATTTTTTTGAAAACTGTATTGCGTAGGTCATTTACTACGGTTTGTCCAAGCCAGTTAGCCCTATAGGTAAACCAAAACCTGAAACCACTCTCAATTAGCAAAATCCCAAATTGGAATACGCTGATTAGGATAAGCCCCTTGATAAGATGTTGTCCTATGTATTTATCTACCGATACCTTAATAAGGTAAGGCCGCATAGGGGAGATGATAGCCAGAATGATGGCCAAAACCATGGCAGTATACAAGGTTTTTCTATAAGGACGGGTAAAGGAAAAAATCCTTGCCAGTAGCTTTAAGTCAAACGCTTTTTTCTGTACTGTTTCTGCCATTTAGCCTGCTTTCGTAAAAGGGTGCAATTTAGGGGCTAAAAAGCAATATTAATGCCCAAAAAATGCCATAATGGTATTGAGAGCGGTTATTAGGAATTATAACTCTATAATTCCATTAACCCATTCAGGGTCGAAACGGGTATTGAATTTGCGATAAAAATTAAATGCAGGCTCATTCCATTTCAGCACCTGCCAGGTAATACCAGTAAATTTCCGCTCCTTAGCTTCAGCGATCAATTCGTTCATTAACAGTGCTCCAATTCCTTTTCCCCTGGCACTCTCAGTCACAATTATATCTTCCAGATACATCCTTTGCCCTTTCCAGGTGCTGTAACGCATATAATAGAGTGCGAATCCCTGTATAAAACCTTCTTCTTCGGCTACAAAAGCCCACCAAACAGGATTAGGACCGAACCCACTTTCAATAAAATGTTCCAGGGTCACTGTTACCTCGTCAGGAGCACGTTCGTATATGGCAAGTTCCATTACCAGTTCCAGCATCCTGTGGCAATCATTTACAGTGGCTCTTCTTATTACTACCGTTGGCATATTGTTAATGTATTCTTACAGTGCAATAGTAAGGCGGTATAGGCGTTTAAACAAATGTCACGATAGCATTTCTGCTTAGATGATTGTTAATAAAGGGCGTTATTTCATTTCAAAAACCATAATTGACTAATATTGAGCTAATTTTATCCTACTTCTAAAAACAAGTAACACAAGCATGAATACACAAGGCGAAATATTATGGGTGGATGATGAAATTGATTCACTAAAGTCGCATTTATTATTTTTAAAAAATAAAGGATATATAGTTACGCCATTATCTAATGGCCACGATGCCCTTGAATTGCTCAAAGAAAAAACCGTAGATGTGGTATTGCTCGATGAGAGTATGCCTGGTCTTACTGGTCTCGAAACCTTGTCGAAAATTAAAGAGATTTATCCTCAGTTGCCAGTGGTAATG
This sequence comes from Chitinophagaceae bacterium, assembly GCA_947456055.1. GTDB lineage: Bacteria > Bacteroidota > Bacteroidia > Chitinophagales > Chitinophagaceae > Nemorincola. The sequence goes on along the minus strand of CANGSR010000018.1, from coordinate 11,575 downwards.
ATTACCAAAAATGAGGCCGAGTACATTATGGAGGATGCCATTGGCGCCCAGATTACCGATTACCTCATTAAACCTGTTAATCCTAATCAGGTTTTATTGTCTTTGAAGAAAATAATGGATGGCAAACGCCTGGTTTCTGAAAAGACAAATATTGCCTACCAGCAGGATTTCAGAAACCTGTTTATGGCACTAAGCAATAACCCTAACCACGAAGAGTGGAAAGAACTGTATAAGAAGCTGGTTTACTGGGAGCTGGAAATGGGCAAAAGTGACAGTGAGGAAATGATGGAAATCCTACAGTCACAAAAGGCAGAAGCCAATACCGAGTTTTTCAAATACATCTCTAAGAACTATGCCAACTGGATAAAGGATAACGGTAAATCGGGCCCTATGCTTTCCCATCAGGTATTTGAGAAAAAGGTCGCACCTTACCTTAAGCAGGGTAAGCCTACATTCCTGGTGGTAATTGATAATTTGCGTTACGACCACTGGAAGGCATTCCAACCAATTATAATCGAATCTTTCAGGATGATAGAGGAAGATATGTTTTATAGCATACTCCCCACGGCTACACAATATTGCAGAAATGCAATCTTTGCGGGTATGTTGCCAATAGATATCGAGGCCCATTTCCCTGTTGAGTGGAAAAATGATGATGAAGATGGGGGCAAGAATTTATACGAAGAGAAGTTTTTACACAACCAGTTGAAGCACCTTAACCTTGATAAGTTGAAGTGGCAATATGTAAAAATTACCAATAATGATGATGCCAGGTTTATGGAAGAGAATATCCATAATTACCTCAATAATGACCTTACAGTTATTGTTTACAATTTCGTGGATATGCTATCGCATGCCCGTACCGAAATGGAAGTGCTGAAAGAATTGGCAGGTGATGAGGTTTCCTACAGGTCATTGGCTACAAGCTGGTTCGAGCATTCACCATTACACAGAGGATTGAAAAAGATTGCTGATAAAAATATCCAGGTAATGATTGCTACCGACCACGGTAGTGTAAGGGTGAAGACACCAAGTAAATGTGTGGGCGACAGGACCACAACTACCAATCTTCGCTACAAACATGGTCGTAACCTACAGTATGAAGAAAAGGATGTGCTGTCTTTCCGTGACCCTAAGTTTGCTGGTCTTCCCCGGCCGAATGTGAGTTCTACATTTATTTTTGCCAAGACCGATGTATTCCTTTGTTACCCTAATAATTACAACCACTTTGTAAACTATTATAAAAATACCTTCCAGCATGGAGGTATATCATTGGAGGAAATGATAATACCGGTAATAAGGTTAGAGAGTAAATAGAGTTTGGTTTGAGAAAGTTTGAGTTTGTGTTTTTATACTTGAGCCCTGGCATTTTTGCCGGGGCTTTATTTTTAAGCATTTATCAATTGAAATCAGGCTTGATTTCCTTTCTATAAATCAGGAAAAAGAGCTAATATTATGCCTTGTTTTTAAAAATACCAATATTATAATGAGCACTGGCAGCAGGTTTACAGATGACGGTTTTGATAACCGGATAACTAGATTATTTGGAATAAAATACCCCATCATCCAGGCAGGAATGATTTGGGCTTCAGGGTGGAAACTGGCTTCTGCCGTGAGTAATGCCGGCGGTTTAGGTATTATTGGGGCAGGAAGTATGTATCCTGAAGTGCTAAAGGAGCATGTACAAAAGTGTAAGCTAGCCACTGATAAGCCATTTGCTGTAAATCTCCCCATGCTTTACCCGCAAATTGATAAACATATTGAAACTATTATTGAAGAGAAGGTGCCTATAGTATTTACATCAGCAGGCAGCCCTAAGGTATGGACTGCAAAATTGAAGGAGCACGGTATAGTGGTGGTACATGTGGTATCTAGTGCCAAATTGGCCAAAAAGTGCGAGGATGCAGGTGTTGATGCGGTTGTGGCTGAGGGCTTTGAAGCCGGTGGCCACAATGGGCGTGAAGAGACTACAACACTATGCCTTATTCCATCGGCAAGGCAAGCGATAAAGATTCCATTAATTGCAGCTGGCGGAATTGCTACAGGCAGGGCTATGTATGCAGTGATGGCACTTGGTGCCGAAGCAGTGCAGATTGGTAGCAGGTTTGTTTGTACTCCAGAGGCTTCAAGCCATATCAATTTTAAGGAAGCAGTGGTTGCTGCAAATGAGGGCGACACTGTTTTAACCCTTAAAAAACTTACTCCGGTAAGGCTAATTAAAAACGAGTTCTATAAAAGAGTGCAGGAAGCCGAAAGTAATTGTGCGAGCTTGGCTGACATTGAAGCATTACTGGGCCGTGCCAGGGCCAAGCAAGGCATGTTTGAAGGTAATCTTACCGAAGGTGAGTTGGAGATAGGCCAGGTGAGTAGCCTGATAAATGAAATAAAGCCTGCTTCACAAATAGTAACTGATATTTGGTCAGAATTTAAAAAGGCAGCAGAAACACCTTTTTACCAGGAATAATTCAGGATCAACTACCAACCATTTTAATATTTTTGCTGTCTATATATACACAGAAAGTAGTACGATTTCAATAAAATCGTTTACTTTGTGCTTATTTTACTTTTTATACTCAAAAATGGGAGTACAATTTGTTAATTTGAATTGTATTTTTGTTTTGCCCTTATATAAATATTTATGAAGAAGCTGTTACTTTTTTGTTTTGTACTATTGTTCGCAGGTAATCTTTTTGCCCAGGTAGCACCCGTTATAGGGCCTTCAAGTGTATGTGTTGGATCTCCAACATTCTATTCTGATGCTACATTGGGAGGAACCTGGAGTAGTAGTAATACCGGAATTGCAACTGTTGGATCCACTACAGGTATTGTTACTCCGGTAAGTGCGGGTACTACAAATATTATATATAGGGTAGGTGCTGTGTTTTCAAGTCTTACTATTACTGTTAATCCATTACCAGGGCCTATTACAGGTCCTACAGTGGTTTGTGCAGGGCGTTCTATCATCCTTGCAGATGGTGGCGGCGGTACATGGGCCAGTACAAATACATCAGTTGCTACTGTAGGTTCACTTTCAGGTACTGTTGCCGCAGTAGGTGCAGGTACTACTAATATTATTTATACTTTGCCTGTTACAGGCTGCCAAACATCAACAGCCGTTTTGGTTAACCCCAATCCAGCTCCAATTACAGGTTATGTTAATGTATATACAGGTACTACTACTTATTTGGCCGATGCAACACCCGGAGGTGTTTGGTCAAGTGGTAATAGTTCACTTGCAGGAGTTGTTTCAGGTGGCATAGGTTTAGGTGTTGTTACAGGTATTTCTTCAGGTGAGGTTATGATTTCATATACATTGCCATCTACTGGTTGCTTATCTTTTATCAGGGTACATGTGAATCCCTTCCCTGATAGTGGACTTATTGCCTGGTATCCTTTCTGTGGCGACCTGCATGACTATGGTGGCGGTGGGTATGACCTGATAAATGGTACAGTTGGTGTTATTGGCGGTACTACTCCGGCAAAAGATACTACCGATAGGTTTAATGTAAAGAGCAGTGCATGGTATTTTAATGGAATCAATGACGTTATTTCCTATTCTACATTTTTCCCTTTATCTGGTCCATATAACTCTTTTACTTATTCCTGTTGGATATATCCAATGTCTCCACAAAACTCTATTATTCTTTATAATGGTAACCCAAGTACTACTGCCGGTGGTACGCCCCCCTTAGGTTGGGGCTTTATGATGGACGATGGTGCCGGAGGTCCGGGAACCAAGGTCTCAGTACTTTTTGCAGAACAAACACCTGCAATATATGTCCCTACAGATTTAATGACCATGGGAGGGTTAAATAATTGGTACAACCTTTTATTACTTAAAAATGGTAACAGTTACCGTTTCTATATTAACGGTACCCTTATTGGGTTCTTCGTTCTTCCTTCTGTTCCATCCATTTTACCTGCGGCTGGTACATTCTTTACTCTTGGCCAGGATTATACGAATATTGGTGGTAGGGCATTTAATGGTAAAATAGATGATGTTACAATCTTTAATAACCAGCTTTCAAACCAGGAGATAACCGATATCCTTGCATTTAATCCGGATGCGGCTAAGTTTACTTTAGGTAACGATACCACTATTTGTAGCGACTCTATTACCCTTTATCCATCACCTCAAACATTAAGTAGTGCTTATTATTGGAGTACTGGTGATACTACAGATACGGCAGTAACAGTTTCGCCAGTTCAATCCTTGTTTTTTGGCAGTCAGTATATCCTTACCATTTACAAACCATTTGGTTGCCGGGCTGCAGATACCATTACAGTTTATAAAGCACTTATGCCTGTTCATTTGGGAATTGATACTAATATCTGTCTTGGGGATACATTGATGATAGGCCAGGATAGTGCCAGGGGTAGGAATTACTTCCCGGGTGCTAACTTCTTGTGGAGCAATGGAGATACAACCCATTATTTAGATATCACCCAAACAGGTACCTATTCGGTCATTGTTGATAGTGGTGCATGTGTAGGGAGGGACACTATTAAAGTTACTACCAGAAGGGTGCCTAAAGTAGATTTGGGACCTGATGTGGCAAACTGTACCGGTAAAATAGATACAATCACTAACGCATGGCAAACCTATGATTCGGGATATGCATATGTTTGGTCTGTTGGTACTACTAACGATTCATTGGTTGTAACTACATCTGGTACATTCTGGGTTAAAGTTACAGATACCGGCTGTTCGAGGTATGACACTATCCGAGTGTTGATAGTTTATGATACGGTTACCTTATTCACCCCCGATACAGGTATATGTAAGGGTGATTTCGTGATACCCAATGTGACCATTAACCCAATTATCTCTTATAACTGGACTCCTACTGCTGGTATTGCACTATCTAATATAGCCCAGCCAACCATTAGGGCCGATACTAGTGCGACATATACCCTTAGGGCAGCCTTCCCAGGATGCCCGGATATTTTCAGGTCGTTCCATATCGATGTCCAGCCGGTGCCTACATTATATATGGGTGGTAATAAGCCCCTGTGCCAGTTCGATACACTGCACCTGCATGCTACTGTAGCTCCCGATTGGTATACCAATTATATCTATAAGTGGACGCCATCAACACATTTGGACCATAACAATACACCAGATGTTGTGTTTTCGGCAAATGCTACATCTGATAGTACCATTCTGGTGTTATCTGTGACCACACCTGCTGGTTGTAAGGTAAAGGATAGTATAGCAATATTTGTCTACCCCGGTGATTATAATGCTCCTATGGCAGATACAATTTTATGCCCCGGAGATTCAGTTATGCTTTTTGATGCTCTAACTAATCGAGGCACTGCTTTTGGTGTATCAAGAACCTTTAATTGGTACCCATCTACTTATTTGGATAATCCTGCATCAAATACACCTATGGTTAAACCAGCCACAACTACCGATTATGTAGGTATTACTACAAGTCAATATGGTTGTTTAGATACCGTTAGGGTTACTGTAAAGGTGAGACCAGCAGCTCTTATTTATTTGGGTGATTCTATAACACTTCATCCTACCCAGGAATACCATATACCCACCCAGACAAATTGTGTGTATTTCTCCTGGTTCCCACCTACGGGTTTAGATGATACCAGCAGGGCCGATCCTACTGCTAATCCTGCCACTAATACAATTTATGTGGTACATGCTACAACTGAGGATGGCTGTATGGTGGCTGATTCTATTAGTATCAGAAGGGATCCGGGTTCGCCAATAAATGTTCCAAATGCTTTCACTCCTGGTACTGATATTAATAACAGGCTCAAAGTCATTTTATCTGGTGTGGCTAGTTTAAACTACCTGCGTATTTATGACCGTTGGGGAGTTAAGGTATTTGAAACTACAGACATTAATGAAGGATGGGATGGTACCTTCAATGGTAAGCCTCAACCATTTGCTGTGTATGTTTATGATGTTCAGGCGATTACCAGTGAGGGAAGGTTGTTTGACAAGCATGGTAATGTAACCCTGATAAGGTAGCATTTGATCTTCGGAGCGATTTTTAATTTGTAAATAGTAAAGAGGGATAACGATTGTTAGCAATTGTTATCCCTCTTTTTTTATATTAGGTTGATTGAAGTTTAGTTTTTACATGTTAATTAAAAGAGTAAAAAACCTGATTGAGGTTATTGAAAACTCTGATTGGCCTGCTAATCTCTGGCTTTATTCCCTCAATGCACAATCACCACCTTCCTTGTTACTCTTTGCCCTTCACTATCACAAAGTGCCAGCATATAAATTCCAGAAAGAATATTACTAATATCAATTGTTTCAGATTCATTTGAGGTAGCCAGATTGATATATGTTTGTCCTAAAAGATTTTGTAAGGCAATGGAGTAGGGGGTATGAAGTTTTGAATATAGAGTTGCTTTGCAAAAAAATAGTGAATTCTGAAAAGTAAACATGTTATTTCAAGAATAATTCCATAAAGCCATTTCATAATTAGGTCATTAATCAGGCTATCTTTGCCACAAATTCAATTGGAATAGAGGTAAGAAAACCATTTTGTCCCTATTTTCTAAATAATTCAAGCGCAAGACTTTTTGACTCTAGTATATTGAAGTATGGATATAAGCGAAAGGCCTTTTTTGAATTTTTACTTTTTACTTTTGAATTTGTAAGTTTTTACTTTTAACTTTTTACTTTAAAGAAAATGTGCGGCATACTATCTATTATTAATAACAAGGTAAACACAGGTTCTCAAAACCTGATAAATGCATGTAGCATCATCAGGCACCGTGGTCCCGATGATGAGGGATTCCTAACCTGGCAGCCAGGTGATTCGCCTAAAATATGGGCAGGGGCAGATACCGCACCATCTACCCACACATTCTGGAAATACATTACCCTAAACCCTGGCCAACCTTTTAAGGTAGGTTTCGGGCATCGGCGATTATCAATAATAGATTTATCACCGGGAGGGCACCAGCCAATGGTATACCCAAAAGCCGGATTATCGATATGTTTCAATGGTGAGGTGTATAACTACCTAGAAGTAAAGGCTGAATTGGAAAAACTTGGCCACCAGTTTTTTTCAGCGTCTGATACCGAGGTGATATTACATGCCTGGGAGCAGTGGGGGGTGAAATGCCTTGATAAGTTCAATGGCATGTTTGCCTTTTTCATGCTAGACCAGAAGAAACAGGAACTATATGCTGTGCGTGATAGGTTTGGGGTAAAGCCCCTCTATTATTATAAAGGTGAGGCAGCCCTTTATATAGGCTCAGAAATAAAGCAAATACGTACCTCGCCCGATTACCAATTCCAGCTCAATGAACCCATAGTACGACAGTTTTTAGCTACAGGAGCGGTAGATCATACCCACGACACTTTTGACCCCAAAATAAAGCACCTTCCCTGCGGCCATTATATGCGAATGGATGTATCGGGCGAAGGCACTGATTTTGAGATTAAACAGTGGTACACACTAAAGCCAAAGCAATGGGAGGGTAGCAGGGATGCAGCAGTACAGGAGCTGAAAGCCTTGCTAACTGATGCTGTGAAACTCCGACTTAGGTCTGATGTAAAGGTAGGTTCCTGCCTTTCAGGTGGACTGGATTCCTCAAGCCTGGTATGCCTTGCTGCCGACCTCCTCAAAGCTAGTGGTAGCCATGCTGGCCAGGAAACCGTAACTGCCTGCTACGACAATGCAAAATATGATGAATGGAACTTTGCCAGTGAGGTGATTAAGAAAACAAATGCCACACCTCACCGCATTTTCCCATCTTTCAAACAACTACAGGACGAGATAGACACTTTTATATGGCATCAGGATGAGCCAACCAGCAGTACCTCGCAATTCAGCCAATGGGCGGTTTTCAAGGGTACGCACGAGGCAGGCCTCAAGGTGATGATAGATGGCCAGGGTGCAGATGAACAATTGGCAGGGTATGGCAGCAATGACGTAGCCTTCTATGCCGGACTGATGAAGAAGGCGCACTTTATGTCGGTTTATGACGAGGCACGCCATTATAAAATGGAGAATGGCTCCTGGCCTAAAGGGTTTCTCATCTCAGCTATGCAGCTCAATATGGGGCCAACCCTCGCAGGTATGTTGCCCAAAAACCTAAAAATGCAGCCCATAGCCCGTGCCGGATGGATAAAAGATACCGAACCAATTAATATACACCACAAACCAGCACATAGCCTTCAGGAAAACCTGATGAGGCAGCTTTACGACCAGCCCCTTCCGGCATTGTTGCGATACGAAGACCACAATTCCATGGCTTGGAGTGTTGAGTCCCGCACACCGTTTATGGATTATCGTTTGCTGGAGTTTACAATGGGTCTACCTGCAAGGTATGTATACCACAGGGGGGTAAGGAAAAGTATATTGCGTGATGCAATGCACAATGTAATACCTGCTGCTGTAGAAAACCGCCGGGATAAAATGGGCTTTGTAACCCCTGAAGAAATTTGGCTAAAAGGCGAAGGCAAGGCATGGTTTCAGGATGGGGTAGACAAGGCCTGCAAACAATTCGGCGGCCATATCCTTAATACGGACCAGGTAAAACAATACCTATCCTCAATGATAGACGGCAAACGCAATTTCGACTATGTGCCCTGGCGCATACTCTGCTTCCATAGGTGGGTGAATAGTTTGTAAGGGGAGAGAAAGTTGAGTTATTTGGAAGAGTCACAAGATTTATTTCAGTGACTTTTCTAATTCAGCAATCTTTTTTGCCATTTCTTCAATGGCTCTATCTTTTTCGGCAAGTGACCTTTTATTCTGTTCAAGTTCCCATGCTAGTTCTCTTAGTCGTTCGCCACCCATTGCATCAATAGTACGCCAGGCTTCCTGTTCGTTTTCTATTTCTTTTCTACGGGCAGGGTCGGTTCCTGCATAATGCAGCATATCCAGAATGCTCTTAATTACCTCATTCCCTGTTTCGTAATTATATTCCTTAATCGTTCCGTTCTCGTCAATAAAATTTGTTTGCTCAAAAATGCTTAACAATTCTTCAAGGCTATTTTTAGCCTTTCCCTGTATCTTTGTTATTTGTACTACATAGCAGTCATGCGATAATCGCTCAATAAACTCACTCTTATTAGTTATTGTTTTGTGAGTAAGTAGGTCGGTATATTGTCTGGCTACTTTTACTGCTGCGGCATCAATGCCCGGAAGTTCAAATCCAAGCAGGTACATAGCAATTATAGGCAATGGCTTCTTTATTATGCCCGATTGGGTTTTAATTTCGTCTTCCTTTTTATACAGCTCTGCCAGGAAATTTCTAAAACGCATCAGGTCAATGGCATTTTTTGCCTTTTGAATTTCGATAAGAACTTTTCGATGATCTCCTTCATTTGTAGTGATTGTGGCAATAAAATCATACCTGGAAACTGCAAGGATTTTTAATTCATCCGAATAAACAAATTCCTGTGGTTTCACAGTTACTTCCTCAATTTGCTCACCTGTTAGTGTTTCAAGGAAAAACCTCGCAATACGGGTATTTTGCATCAACTGCTTAAAAACAACATCATATATAGGATTGGCAATAATCATTTGAACCTTGCTTAGATTACAAAATTAAGAAATTTCTTACTCAATAGTCATCGCTTGTTATTGTCTTTATTTTTTCAGGCTTATATTTACATTACAGTAAAACACTCCAAATTGAAAAACCGCATTTTATACGCTTTATTGCTGCTCCTAATATTCAGTGGCTGTGCCAAGAAACAGGTGGTAGACCTCATCCTGCATAATGGCAAGGTATATACCGTAGATGATAAATTTGGTACTGCAGAGGCATTTGCAGTAAAGGATGGCAAGATAATAGCAATGGGCACCACCAGCTATATTATGGGCACTTATAAGGCCGATAGCGTAATTGATGCCAAAGGCAATGCCGTATACCCGGGGTTTATAGATGCCCATGCGCATTTTGTGGGTTATGGCAAAGGCTTGTTTGAGGTAAACCTGACCGATTGCAAAACCTGGGAAGAAGGAGTGAATAGGGCTAAAGATTTTGAGACAAACCATAGGGGGCAGGGCTGGATTATAGGCCGTGGTTGGGACCAGAACAAATGGCCCGAACACAATTTCCCTGATAATAGGGTATTGACTTCGCTGTTTCCTAATACTCCTGTTTTACTGGTGCGCATAGATGGTCATGCAGCCGTGGCTAATGCAAAGGCTTTGACTCTGGCTGGTATCCAGCCCGGATTCAAAATAGAAGGGGGCGAAGCTGAAGCCAAGGATGGTAAACTGACCGGACTGCTCATAGATAATGCTGTTGATTACCTGAAAAAAGTAATACCCGGAGCAGGCAAGAGCGAATATGAAAGCTGGCTCTCCACTGCTCAAACCAATTGTTTTGCCCAGGGCCTTACCACCATCACCGATTGTGGCCTATCCTTCAAAGAGGTAGCCATTATAGATACACTACAAAGGGAGGGTAAACTGCAAATGCGCCTCTACGTGATGCTGAGCGATGACCCCGAAAATTTCAGCCATTTTCTCTCCAAGGGCCCTTACAAAACCGATAGGTTATTTGTAAACGGAGTAAAAGCATATGCAGATGGTGCCCTGGGTAGCCGGGGTGCATGCCTCCTTGCCCCGTATACCGACAAGGCAGGGTGGGGCGGTTTCCTCCTCAGCCATACCAGCCATTTCGATTCTTTGGCACAATTGCTCCTGCCTACCGGTTTCCAAATGTGTACACATGCCATAGGTGATAGTGGGGTGAGGATGGTGCTGGGTGTGTATAATAAATACCTGAATGGCAAGAACGACCGCCGCTGGCGCATAGAGCATGCCCAGGTAGTAAACCCTGCCGACTTTAGCCTCTTTGGCAAGGCATCAATAATCCCCTCAGTGCAGCCCACACATGCCACCAGTGATATGACCTGGGCACTGGAACGCCTTGGTCCCGAAAGGCTGAAAGGAGCATATGCCTCCAAGCAATTACTGGAACAAAACGGATGGATAGCCTTGGGTACCGACTTCCCGGTAGAGGATATCTCCCCATTCAAGACCTTTTATGCAGCCGTAATACGCAAAGACGCAACCGGACAACCCGCCACAGGCTTCCAGACAGAAAATGCCCTTACCCGTGAGCAAACCCTACGTGGCATGACCATTTGGGCAGCAAAAGCAGGCTTCCTGGAAAAAGAAGTAGGCAGCCTTGAAGCCGGCAAAAAAGCCGATTTCATCATCCTCGACAAAGACCTTCTCACCACCCCCGAAACCGAAATCCTCAATGCCAAAGTACTAGCTACCTATATCGGTGGTCAGAATGTTTTTGGCGGGATGGAGTAGGGGTAGGGATTGTGTTTGTATTTTGAAAAGTCATAACCAATGAACAAAAATAGCCAAATAGATATATGCCTAAAATATGGTGTAAAGTTTGTTGAGGCGCCTGATCATTTAAAGGTTGGTATCTCACAAAATGTAAAAAGTGGCCTTATGCCCATAAATGGGTTAAGGCACACACCAGAAGGAGATACTACAGGTTGGTATATTTGGGCGGGAGAAAATTTTTCGCAAGAACCTGGTTTTTTTGAACCACTCCATGTATCTCATTTGTCAGAGTGGTGTCACCTTGTCCTGAAATATTTGGG
>CANGSR010000017.1 GCA_947456055.1 Chitinophagaceae bacterium | reverse complement strand
CCAAAAACATAAATCCCGAAAACAAGACTATAGTAATGAAACTCTGGATGATGCCCTGATAGGCGGCGATGATTTGGGCAGGCTTATTGAGCGATTGTTGCTGCACCATGTGTAGCTCATCGTAAAAGGAAGGGTTTTCGTAGTATTGAAGGTCCAGTTCTATAGCCTTATTAAGCACTTTCCCAGCTATATTATCGGTAATTACCTGTTGCTGCACACTTAGTTGGTAAGCTGAAAACTGGCTAACCAATACATTCAGCAATTGTAGGCCGGCAAATATGCCCAACGTTAGCCCGGTTTGTTCCCATTTATTGCCATTATGTATAACCAAGTCTATGAGGTGCTTGAGGGCGAGTAAGGATAGTAAGGGTATTACGGACTGAAGGAAAAACAAGCTGAAATTGATGAGCGTAAGTTGCTTGCCTGAATTCCATATCAATAAAAAACCCTTTGCACTGTCAGCAACAAATTCACGAACCTTATGTTTTTTATTATAAATATCCTTCAACATAAATACTTTCACAAGGTAAGGAACGTTGGCAAAAATATTCTATTTATTGCATAGACTACACAGCAAATCTATTTTAATATATTTACCCCTCAATTCAGATTTAGGGGTAAACCCGAAGGGTTGGTATTGTTATAGCGCCCCATATTTGATTTGTGTACAACCCTGAAGGGCAATGTCATTAAGTTAAGGATTTTATGGATTTCCAAATTCATTTTGCTGCCCTTTCGTTTCGATGGGCGATGCCCATCGCTCTGAGATTTCGCCCTTACAGGGCTTCGAACGCCGTAAATTCACATTGGAATTAGTGCAAAATATATTTGTTTTAAACCAAAATGCTTAACTTAACGACATTGCCTGAAGGGGTGACATTGTGTCGCTATTTAAGAAATAATATCACCCCTTCAGGGTTCATCCCTTATTATCAGTCATTTTATACAATAATATCAACCCTTCAGGTTTAAAAATCAAATTCTGTAGCCCTTGTTATGACGTTATTAATAATTCGCATATAGACTTCTTTTTAACCTTCTTTATTTTAAAACCACCCCCACATCAACCTGATTCCCTAAAAAACTATCTTTGTAAACATTAATCACTACTGATGCACAAATATTGGGGCTTTGGCCTGCATATACTATCTGAAATTGAATTCCCTGAATTATTACCTGCCGATTTTGAGGAGGCAGATATTACCATTTCAGCTGGTGAAGTACCCCAAAACCTTTCAGGCGATGGGCTGATTAAAAAGCCTTTTTCCCAATTGACAAAGGACGAGTATATCCTCAACATCAAGGGGGTTTGCAGGTATTATGCAGGCTATGGTAAGAATGTAATATTTGAGCAGGCTGAGGAATCAGAACTACTTAGTGTACGGTTGTTTCTTTTAGGCACCATTATGGCAGCCATTCTTTTCCAGAGGGGCGAAATACCTATGCATGCATCGGCTATTATTAAAGATGGCAAGCTTATTTTATTTGCAGGCAATTCGGGTGTGGGTAAGTCTACCCTATTGGCCAGTTTATCAAACCTGGGTTACGAAGTATTTTCCGATGACGTATGTGTTTTGAAAATTGACAAAGACAATACGGTGACCGGTACAGCATCATACCCTATGATAAAACTTTGGGAAGATGCACTTGATAAGCTGAATGTAGGTGAGTTTAATAAAGATTATAAGGTAAGACCCCAATTACCCAAATTTGGCCAGTTTTTTTACCAGACTTTTAATAAGGAAACAATACCGCTAGATAAGATATTTATACTTTCTCCCCAGAACACGGTAGGCGAAGTAAGCATCAAACAACTGGAGTCTGTTGCTGTCTTTAAGCAGTTGGAAAAGCAGGTTTATAAATTCCAGTTAATAGGCAATACCCAGTTAAGGGCTAAACAGTTTGGCTTATTGAGCAAGGTTGCAAGCCAGGCTAAGGTTTATGAGGTTTTAAGACCTACAAGAGGCAGTAATGTTCAATTGCTTACCCAGGAAATTGAAAAGTATCTATAATGTTGAAAAAGCTGTATCCTCATAAAATTTTATGGTTGGCCTCTTATCCTAAGTCGGGCAATACATGGTTCAGGGCTTTTTTATCGGCACTAATGAATGATGGCGAAGTAGCTATCAATAAATTAGAAACTGATGGTATAATTAGCGCAAGGGAAACTTTTGATGTCGTATCGGATATTGATTCAATGGATTTATATGACGAGGAGGCCAAATTGATGGTTAATAATATATATACTCATATAGCCCAATCATCCGATTCACTAAGGATTATCAAAACTCACGATGCTTATTTAACTGAGAAAAATGGCACCAGCATATTTCCTTCTGAAGTAACCCATTGTGCCTTCTATTTTATACGAAACCCACTTGATGTGGCAGGCTCTCTTGCCAGCCACATGCGCCTAAGTATTGAAGAGTGCGTGAACATAATGTGTGATAATAATGCCACCCTGGCCACCCAGAAAAATAACCTGAACAAGAACAAACAATTCAGGGTAAATATGGGCGATTGGAGTACTAATGTAACCAGCTGGACAAATGGAGTGCCTTTCCCCGTGCATGTTATCAGGTATGAGGATATGCTTTCTAATCCTTTTGAAACATTTAGCAAGGCAGTAAGCCAGGCGAAATTCAATTATTCACCAGAAGAAATTTCGAGGGCTATAAAGGCCACGAGTTTTGATCAATTGAAAAAGCAGGAAACACAATTTGGTTTTGTTGAAAAATTAACCAGGGATGTCCAGTTTTTCCGGTCGGGTACTATGGGTAATTGGGAGAAGGAACTCAGCCCCGTACAAATAACAAAAATAATGCAAACCCATGGGGATGTGATGAGCCAATATGGTTATATTTAACCTATTTGGGCATAGGATAACCCGGATGGCCTCCTGGTTGTAAAAAGCATAATAATGACAAAAGGGAAACTTTCCCCTATTATCCTACCTGCCCCCGACCCACTGATTAGTAGTATGGCAATTATGGAGCTAATGTAAGGAACCAACAATTCTTTAGATTTCCTGAACAGGTGAAACAAGGCATAAATTAATACTCCCTGGCATAAAAAAGTCTGAAACAAATAGTCACCGGGATTGATTTTATAAAAGGTTTGCTTCAATAGGTAAATTAGAGATAGTTGATTCTCGTTGCCATGTGTAAATAATAGCCGCAAACTAAAAAGTGCAATTAATGCAAAAAGTATCAGCAGGGCTACTTTAGGCAAAAACAAATCTTTCCGGCCATTGGTATTTCTTAGCCAAAAAACAAGGGTAAAAACCATAAAAAAGATAAAAAGGGTTTCCCTTGAAAATAAAGCGATAAATATGCCAACTATGGTTGTCAGGTATTGTCGGTTTGCCATGCCAATAGTAATGATGCAACATGCCAGCCAGCCCCACCCCTGCGTAAGTGGTGCAATGATATTGGTAGGGGTCATGAAATAGCCTAAAAAATAAGCCAGGATGGCCAAAACTATATTTGGATCATCAAGGTTGTTTTTACTTAATACATGGTAAAGTATTAAAGCTATAGATAGCACGAAAGCCAGATAGTTGGATAGGATGAGGGAGAATAGGTTAACCTGGCTATCCAGTGTTACTTCTTCATTAAATTCATGGTAGGCTATCGCATTTGGGTAATAAATACCTGCTTTCTTGATTAAAAAAGCGAATGATGTAGGTATTTGCCTCAACACAAATGGGGCTTTAGTGATAGATAAATTGAGTGGGGTATCCACCATTTTTTCATACCTGAAAAAATCACGGTTGGCTAATGAAGGCTGGCCATATTTGTAAGAAATATAAAACAAACCATAGGAAAAGAGCAGCACTATAAGTGAATATTTGCATATCAATCTTAATGGTTGCTTCATTTATTGAAGGTGGTGTTTTCTGTGGAATTTAAGATAAAATCCAATAAGTGACTCAATAACAACAAAAAAGACATCAGAACGTATTCTAATGTCTTTATAAATATAAAATTAAATTATAATAATTATGAGTTTTGAAGCAAAGGACTCGTACTCTCCGGACCCGGCGAAGGGTTCAAACTGCTCTTCACAATGTCTTTACTAATGATTTCATAAGAAGGTATTACCCATGTTTTTTTAGGTAATTGTGAGTTTTCGGTTGTTTCCAGAAAATTTTGCATAGAGATATATTTCTACAAAGGTACGGATTATTAATAATTATCAAAATTTTTTTCACACCACCTTAATAACTCCGGCAAGGAGGCCTGGATATATTTAAATTTGAATGATTGGGTAGTAATTAGTTTTTTCAGCGCATCACTTGCATTCAATGATTCAAGCAAATGTATTGTCAGTTCTATACGGTTTGCCAACATGTTTTCGGTTGCCCTAAATGGAGCCACGCTCCCGGTTTTATCGTCACGATCCAGAATTAATTGAGGTAAATAAGTAGCTATTGAGTTTTTGAACATGAACCTGCTTCCATGACCTTCGTTTTTAAGCCAATTAGGTAACGACAGGTAGTATTGGGTTAAGCGGATATCTGCCATAGGGTATCTTGGCTCGAGCCTGTAATACAAACCCTGCCTGCTCTCTGCCTCCATTCGCAACCCAACTTCTGGTTTTAATAACCTGTATTTTTGGTAATGGCGATAGCTTTTGTTCCTTTCTATAAAATTCGTGTCCTCCCAAACTACATCACCCCTGTTTAATCTCTGCTTGCCGGGAATATGTAGCAGTTCAGACAATAATTTTATTTCATCATTTCCCGCAATCAGGAAGTTTTTTAGTTTATGAAAGGAAAAATCAATGGATGGGGGAAACAAATGTTTCCACCTATTGAAAGGCATAGTATTTTTAGCACTGAAGTATTTAAGGTATTGGTTATTATCCAGATAATTAAGGTAATAAAATTGCCCCCTGTAGGTAACCATCTGGTCGCCCCCAAAGCCTGAAAGCAGGGTTCTTATATTCTTGTTCTTTGCAGCTTGCTTGATGGGGAGTTCCCAAGCCAGTGATTGTAATTCGGGGCCATCATTTATCTCAAGCGAAAAATCTATTTCATCTACCAGGTTTTTCCATATATCTGAGGTGATGAATTCGTAATTGGTTATTTTATTAAAATTGATTACTTCCTGAGACAGGGGGCGCTCCTGAAAGCCCTTTATTGGATTAGGCGTATTAATATCTTCGGAATTGGTAAAGGTTATTATGTTATTGCCTGAACTGCGAAGAAACGAACTGGCAACCCCTGTTATAGCTGAGGAATCAAGGCCACCACTCAATTCAGCCCCTACAGGGTAGGCACTTCTTAGCCTGCATTGAACTGCTTTTTCGAAGTGATGCCTGAGTCCATCATAATAATCTTCTTTTTTGCCCTGTATTATTTCTTTTTGGGCATCAAGAGTCCAGTATTTATGCAGGCTAATTTTATCCCTCCCGGGTTCGAACACCAAGGTATGGGCAGGAGGGAGGCGGTGTATATGCTGGTAAAAAGTAGTATCTGCTGCCTGTACCCTGGGGCCAAGTGCCTGGTTATAAAAGAATTGCTTGTTTATGGCTTTGTTCAAATAGGGCAGGCAAAGTATTCCCTTTTTTTCTGTTGCGAAAGCAAATAAGCCATCTCTATGATAATAGAAAAATGGCCTTACACCCATATGATCCCTGGCACAAAAGAGCTGTTTTTTATGTTCGTCCCATATAGCGAATGCAAAATCGCCAATTAAGTAATTGATACAGCCTGTATTGTATTTTTTATAGAGCTGTAGGACAATGGATGTATCTGAAATCTGTTTTTCTTCAGGTGTGGAAAATCTTAAAATAGGGTAAAGGTCATCACGGTTATCGAGCCTGATGTCGGCAGTAATTGTAAGCCCTGCCAATGAATCATAAAGGGGTTGTTGTTCATTGATTGATTCGGGGGTATTATACAGGGCCAGATTTCCCAAGGCAATAATGTCTTTTACCCACAAGCCTTTGCAATCAGCGTCCCAATGGTTAAGGGTATCCTGCATTAATAGCACATCAGCACCAGATATTGGTTCATTAGCTATATTACATTTCCCGAAAATGGAACTCATTATTTTTTGATTGAAACGAGGTTAAAGTTACATTTTTAGGTAATCTGCGAGTAGTAATCCCTAAGAAAAGGAGGAATGTACTGTATACAATGATAAATCGCATAAGCCGGTAACAACTATACCACCACTTTTGAGCCAGGCATGACCCATTAATTCGCCTTTATCGTTTTTCCTGAATCCAAAATAGATGGTGCCTGGAATATTCCTCCGCTTCAGAAGGAGTTTGGCAGTAAGTGCCTGTGTATAGCATTCGGTAGGCCAGGGCGTATATCGGTTGCACAATTTAAGGGCAAACTGCACTTTTTTTACAGTACCTATTTCTCCATGCAGAGTATTCACAATGGAATTATCATTTACTTTACCCAACCATTTAGCCACCTTCGCAAAAGGAAAAAAGAGGAGTGCTATTTTGACCCAGGCCGAGGTGAAAACAGCCTCTACAAACAATAATTTGCCTGAAATAGGGACAGATAAGAAACTCTTAATTTTTCTTGCAGCAATAGTACCCATTACCAGGATGCCTTATTAGTTGTTGAATAAAAACATCTTCAATTCCCTACCATTCTCGAAAAACTGAGTTGTTTCTACCCTGCATTGTTCAGGGCCAATATCATATAAGTTTTCCAGTTTTTGCAATAACTGGTCCAGGCTAATTGGTGATTCACAAAGCTTCCAGATATCGGCACCTACTTTATTCATACTAATGAAGTCGCCATTTTCCATATTCATCATTACCAATTCTTCGCCAAGGGCATTAGCCAGGAATTTGGTTTCATTTCGGCTAATCAGGGTATTCATAGTTATGAGGCTATTATCTTTCATATTTGCGCTATGCTTCGTTTTCAGTACAAAGATAATGAAATTTTAAAGACAAGGTTTTTAATCATGTGATTTTGCATTATATGACTTCCATACAAACCACCAAAAGTGTTAATCGGGATTCATTAATAACCCTGGTATATTATTCCCCGCTCTTTTTACGAGCCAGAATGAGACCAGCGGCAAGTGATAGAATTGCTAATACCAGCCAAAGGTGAATGACATAACCGACATCTTTCCAAACAAAATACCCCAGTATCCAGCCTATTACCAGAAGAATTGAAATGAAGTATAATAGATTGCGGAGTACCATGTATAAAGATGGTGTAAAAGTACTAAATCCTATGTTAAAGCATAAATTATTTCCAGATTTCCATGACCCAATGTGGGAAATATAAGAATTCCCATATAATCAGGACGGCATACACTAATATTAAACAGGCAAAAAGTGAATACAACTGTTTTTCTAATTATTTTTAAACTTTGAACCCCACATAATGAGTAAAAAGCAAAAAAAGGTAGTATTACCTGTAGAAGCCAGGAAAATACAAGAGGTAATATTGCCTGTAAACGAAGATAACAACAAAATACAGCCACTTGCAGGATTTAGGATACAGGTAATAATTATTGCCCTGATTGCCTTTACATTTTATTGCAATACCTTTTTTCATGGTAGTGCATTCGATGACCGCATGGCTATTACACACAACGAATATGTTCAACGTGGGTTTGCGGGCATACCCGGTATCCTTACACGTGATGCCTTCCAAAGTTACATGGAGCGAAAAAACAGTAAGAACCAACTAGAAATGGGCAGGTACAGGCCATTGTCTTTTGTGACATTTGCCATTGAACAACAGTTTATGGGGGCAGATGATAATTACAACAATAGTGATTCGAAATCTGATGCACGGGAGATAAGGGTAGGGCAGCAAATGCACCTAAGGCATGTGATAAATGTATTGCTCTACCTATTGAGCCTGGGTACATTGCTCTATTTTTTAAGAAAAATAGTGTTTCCCCAAAAGCCATTAGTAGCATTTGTAGCCACATTATTGTTTGCCATACATCCCCTGCATACTGAAGTGGTAGCTAATGTGAAGAGCCGTGATGAGCTACTTTCAGTATTGTTTATTACACTCACCTTTATTTTGGCACATGCTTATAAAGAAACACAAAAAAAGAGCAAACTGATATGGGCTATAGTTTGTTATTTCCTTGCTTTATTATCTAAAGAATATGCTATAACCATGGTAGCTTTAATTCCGTTATCCTTCTATATTTTCCGCAGGGATTCGATAAAGGAAAGCCTGTTAACAACCCTACCCTACCTGCTTCCCTTGGCTATTTATGCATTAATGCGAATTTCGGCTGTGAACGGTATAGATGAGTCCGCAATAAAAAATGTAATGAATTATCCCTACCTACTTGCTACCCCAATCCAAAAACTGGCAACGGAATTTTGGGTTTTACTAGAATATATAAGATTACTTTTTTGGCCCAATCCATTAATAGCAGATTATTCATACGGCCAGGTACCATATACCGACTTTGCTGACCCGATGGTAGGATTGTCTATAGTAGTTTATGCACACTTAATAGTTTCAATGGTTTATTTAATTTACAAAAGGAAAGTAATGGGTTTTGGCCTGGCCTTTTTTATAGCAAACCTGGCCCTGGTATCGAACCTGTTTGTAAATGTTGGCGCCCCTATGGCTGACAGGTTGGTATATCATTCTTCAATAGGATTTGCTATTATTATAGCAATAGGTCTGTTTGCTATTTATGACCGATTGAAGCAGCCGTTGGTAGGTTTACTATTTTTAGGTAGTTTAATGGCCATAGTTATCATACTAAGCGGGTGGAAGACCATCACCCGTAATAATGATTGGGAAAACGAGGAAACCCTGTTTTTGGCAGATGTGAAAATTGCTACCAATAGTGCGTTGGTTAATAACAATGCAGCAGCGGCCTGCATGAACAAGGCAAAAAGATATTTTTCAGATACCGTAAAAAGAAATCAGTACCTGGCAGAAGCAGTTGGGTATTTTTCCAGAACAATAGAAATTAATCCCCAGCATCTATTAGCCAGATACAATAGGGGTATCTGTTATTACAACCTGGGGCTTATAGGCAATGCGATACCCGATTGGGATACGGTAAGGATCTATGAGCCTGACCGCAAAAACTTAATGAATTACCTGGGCTCAGCAGGCAGGTATTATTACGAAAAAGGTATCAGGTTTGAAAAAAACAACCAACCAGACAGTGCAGTGGAGGCATTTAAGATATGTGCTGAGGCAACACCTGAGGCAGCAGAGCCATGGTTTCACATGAGCAAGGCATTTTTAGCCATTGGACAAACTTATAAGGCCCGCCTTGCCGTAAGCCAGGCACTGAAAATTGGCCCTAATTACACTGATGCACTAAAGCTAAAAGACGAAATTGCCCAGGCAGAAAAAACACAGCCCCCAGGGAAATAGGCTAGTTTTACTATAGGTTCTAGACTAAATATTGAACAAATGCCATCAATTTGCAATAATTGATGGCATTTGAATTTTGAAGTGCTTATGTTTTGACTTTTAACTTTTAGAACTTACAAAAAAGCGATAGCTTTTAAATTTTAACTTTTGACTTAAAAAGCTAGTGCATCCTGTCGCCACGGGGCACCAATAATTGTAAAATTTGAGTTTCTATAGCCAGCCATTGTTGCCAGGCAGCCCGCACTTTATCTACTGTATAGTAAAGTTCAGCAAGGTCTATAAAAAGGCGGTAATGCCCTGCTTCAGAAACCATGAACTTATGGTAAAAAGTCCTTAAGGTAGCATCATCCAGGTTTTCGCTTAGTAACCTAAAGCGCTCACAACTACGGGCTTCTATCATTGCCCCTATCATTAATTTATGCAATAATTTATCATCACCAGGCACATTTTTGGGCTCATGCTGTAGCAAGAGGTTTACATAATCATCCTTACGTTGGCGGCCTAGTTTGTATCCCCTCTTTTTCATTTCCACCCATACCATCCTGAAATGACCCCATTCTTCGGTAACTATTGGAGCCAAGGCATTAACTAGTTCGGTTTTATCAGGGTAGCGCTGGATTAGTGAAATACACTGTGTAGTAGCCTTTTGTTCGCAAAAAGCATGGTCGGTCAAAATTTCCTCAAGCGATACTGATGCCAGGTCAGTCCATCTTGGGTCGGTAGGCATTTTAAGCCCTAATATTGAATTATCCTGGGTACTCATCGTGTTGTGTTTCTAAGCAGATAGAAGTGATTAAGGTTTTTGCCTCAATCAATTTTATCATACGCCAAAGGTATTAATTCTAGTGCTTAAAGTGCAATACTGATAGTCAATGAAATTACTCTATCCACTCCTATGTACCGAATGGTTCCGAAATTATTATACTCAAAATTTAAACCATTAATTATTACTTTTGCTTCAAATGTTCAATATGAATTCTCGTTTTGTCACAATAATGTCGGCAATATTACTATTGTCAGGTAGCCATACTGTGCTTGCACAATCTAAAGCCGATAAGAAAATGGCTAAGCAATTACAGGCTGATATTACCTTCCTTGCCTCTGATGAACTGGAAGGCCGCCGGACAGGTACCGAAGGTGAAAAAAAGGCTGCTGATTATATTGAAAAGCGATATGCTGAAAATAAAATTCCTGCATATAAAAACCAATACCGCTATCCTTTCCATTTTGTGTATGGTAAAGAGATTTCAACCGAAACCCATATTCGCATAGGAGCAAATGCAATTACAAAGTTCGAAGATATATTCCCCCTACCGTTTAGTGCATCAAAGCATGTTACCAGTGATGTGCTACCTGATGTAATGGAGCAGGGGAATATCTGGCTGATACCTACTTATACCGACCAGGACAATGCTGATGACCCGCATTTTGGTGTAGAGAAATTCATGTATGAAAAGGCAAGGGAGGCGGCTAAGCAGGGTGCATCAGGTATAGTTTTCTTTGGCAATTTTGCAGGTAAATGGGAGCCAGAATTTAACCGCCATTCTGAGCATGAATCATTGACTATTCCGGTAATTTATGTAAATAATAAAGCTTACAATACTTACCTCAAACACAAAGACGATAAATCAGCCCTACATCTGGACCTCGATATTACCATCAATAAGTCTGAAAGGGTAGGTAATAATATTGCGGCCTATATTGATAATGGGGCAAAGTACACAGCCATTATTGGTGCCCACTACGATCACCTAGGTTATGGCGAGGATGGCAATAGCCTTTTTGCAAATGCGGTAAAGGAACACCAGATTCACCATGGTGCTGATGATAATGCAAGTGGAACTGCTGCCCTGCTTGAAGTTGCAAAATGGGTGAAAACAAAAAAACTAAAACATTACAATTACTTGTTTGTCAATTTTTCAGGCGAAGAATTAGGCCTTTATGGTTCTAAGGCTTTCGTAAAAGACCAAGGTATTGACAGTGCACATGTAAGCTACATGATAAACATGGACATGCTAGGCCGCCTGAACGATAGTACACACTCTCTACAGGTAGGTGGTGTTGGTACATCCCCTGTTTGGGCTGAAGTGCCAGGTTTGAGTGGTGATAATTTTAAACTCACTTTTGATAGTTCAGGCATTGGCCCATCTGACCATACCAGCTTTTATAATGCAAATATTCCCGTGTTGTTCTTTTTCACTGGTACCCATAAAGACTACCATAAACCAAGTGATAAAGCCGACCTGATTAATTACAAAGGCGAAGTAGAAGTTATCAATTACGTACACAGGGTGATTAAACAACTAGATGATGAGGACCAAAAGTTACCATTTACCCTTACAAAGCAAAAATTGGGGGGCAATCCAGCGTATAAGGTTACACTAGGCATCATGCCCGATTATACCTTCCAGGAAGGTGGTGTGAAAGTAGATGGTGTAAGTGATAACCGCCCGGCTATAAAAGCTGGAGTAAAACAAGGCGATATCATCGTTCAGCTAGGCGATATTAAGATAAACGGTATGCAAAGTTACATGGAAGCCTTAGGCAAATTTGCCCCAGGCGATAAAACCCATGTAATCATCAACCGTAATGGCAAAACTATGGATTTGCCTATTGAGCTTACACAGAAATAGTAAATGAAAATTGACGAATATTTGTACTTCCAGGGATAATTTTTAATTAAATTTCTTCACTTGCTTCTATAAATTACCATCATGAATGTAACAACAGTTGATGAATTTATTGGAAATAGCTTATCTGGTGATGATTCTATCGAGCCTATAGCTTTTACATCTGATGATGTTCTTACAGCTTATTCAAAAGGAAAGAATTATATTTCAGATGAAGTGAGGACTGTATTAAGTAGAACAATACCATTGGCTGTGAAAAGAGGACCTCAAGTGGTTGGGCAAATAGAAGCACAATCTGGTCTAACCATTCCGATAATATTCATGAAAGTTAATGGGCTAAGTGGTTATGATTTATTATGCCTGGTTAATGGAGAGGACTATCTTTCTTCCGCAAAAATGCGAAAGGCATATGTAGTTGCATCTCAAATCGAAGAAGAATTATTTGATAATTCTTTCCAATTCCACTTTCGATTCGTGATGCAATCAGACACTCTTAATGAACAGAATATTTTATCTGAAGGTTATCGCCATTTACCCAAATAAGTATGCAGTATAAAAAATTGCGCCTTGAGCAAGCTGAACATAATCTAGATGCATGCATAAAATTCGACTCCCTGGGAGGTTTTGCTGATTGGGCAGTTACTACAGCTTTTTATTCATCAGTCCATTATGTTCAATACAAGTTATTCCCAATGGCCGACCATAACGGGTCTAAAATGGTCATGTATCAAACATTTAGCGATTATAATACTGCGTTCAATCCACATAATGTCCAATCACGTCATACGGTGATGCTCAATTTAGTAAAAAAGCATGCTAAAAATATTGAACCTGAATACAGAATGCTATATGATAATTGTCTAACCGCAAGGTACTCCGATTATAGAGTTTCCACTGCAGTGGCACTATTGTCAAAAGAGAATTTGGTAGCAATTAAGAGTTATTGCAATCAAACAAATGAGGCCGAAAATGAAAAAGTTACCAAATAAGGAAATACAAATCAACCAGAGTGACAATCTATTCTAAGGTAAATTAAAAATCCCCCAAAAGCCATATTGGTTCGTGGGGGATTTTTATTCTTATAACTCAATTCATTTTTACCATAGATGCACCCTGGCACTATCAGCTATATACATCTTATCACCTGGTTTTATGTTGAAA
The DNA here is from genome assembly GCA_947456055.1 of Chitinophagaceae bacterium. Classification (GTDB taxonomy): domain Bacteria; phylum Bacteroidota; class Bacteroidia; order Chitinophagales; family Chitinophagaceae; genus Nemorincola. The sequence continues at coordinate 13,403 of CANGSR010000017.1, read as the reverse complement.
GCCTCATAAAATTCGGGCACATTGGGGAATGGGCCATTTACCCTATACTTGGCCGGTGAATGCACATCGGTAAGCAATAAGGATGCAATCCTTTCCTGGCGTTGGATATATAACCATCCCAGTGAGTAGCCCAGGAAGAAACGTTGCAACTGGGTCATGCCATGTATTTTCTCACCTTTCTTCCAGGTTTCAGTTTGTTTAAAGGCATCAAGGCCTATCAGTATACCGCCAAGGTCGGCGAGGTTTTCGCCCAGTGTAGCCCTGCCATTGATATGTAGGGTGTCAACCGGGTTCATTTTATTAAATTGTTGTACCAATACATCTGCACGCTTCATAAACTGAACCGTATCCATAGGCGCCCACCATTGGCACAGGTTGCCAAACTCATCAGATTTGCGGCCCTGGTCATCAAAACCATGGGTTATTTCGTGGCCTATTGTAGAGGCCGCTGTATAACCATATACCAATGCATCGTCCAGTTCCTCGTCTTTAAAACCAGGCACAGTCATCATTGCAGCAGGTAGCACTATTTCGTTGTTCGACTCATTGTAGTAGGCATTATAGGTTTGTGGTGTCATGTCCCATTCCTTCCTGTTTACAGGTTTGCCCAGTTTATTCAACTGGTAATTGGTGCGCCACTCTATAGCATGCATCATATTCACCACGTAAGGACCACGGTCTATCTTCATTGCTGAAAAATCTTTCCATGTATCAGGGTAACCTACTTTCTTGGTAATAGCCATAAGTTTATGAATAGCTTTTTGCTTGGTACTATCAGCCATCCAATCCAGCTTTTCAATACGTGCCTTATAGGCCATTCTTACATTTTCCACCATTTGCTCATAGCGGGTCTTAGCAGTTGGGGTGAAGTATTCCTTCACAAAAATATGACCAAGTGCCTCGCCTATCACATCACCCTCTGCATCCAGGGCACGCCTCCATCTAGGGTGTTGGGCTTCGGCACCCATTATGGTATGAGAGTAAAAATTGAAATTAGCCTCTTCGAATTTGCTGGGTAGGTAGGCTGCAAAGCCACTCACCAGATGATAGGCCATATAATCCTTAATAGTTTGGATGTCGGTTGCAGCCAATAATTTATCTAAAGCCTTGAAAAACTCGGGCTGACCAACTATCACACTATCTACATGGGTTACGCCAAGCATGCCAAGGTATTTTGGCCACTCTATACCAGGTGATATTGTTTGGAGTGCATTAATGGGAGTTTTGTTATAATTCTTTTCCGGGTCACGAATTTCTTCAAGTGTACGGGATGCCTTAGCCAGTTGGGTTTCAAAATCCATGATGGCTGAAGCCTTCTTATCTGCGGTAGCCTTATCATTGCCTGAAAGCACCATAATAGTACTGATAAATCCAGGGTATTGGCTCTTAACCTTTTGTGTACGGGCATCCGTTCTGAAATAGTAATCCCTATTAGGTAGTCCCAGTCCACCCTGCATCAGGTAGTAGGCCATTACATCGCTATGCCTGGCATCCTGCGATACCCCACCCTCAAAGAATACACCAATGCCATACCTGTGCATCAGCATGGCCTGGGCTAGTAATTCTTCACGGGTTTTGGCAGCAGCTATTTTATCTAGTTCTGGTTTTAGCGGTGCCAGTCCTTTCGTTTCTATGGAGCTGGTATCCATGGCACTAAACCAGAAATCACCTATCTGCTTTAGGTCACTGGTAGGATTAGTGTTGGTGATTGCATCTTCACAAATCTTGCGCAATTTCTCACGCAGGTCTTTTTCTACCAGTTCGCTAATACCATAAGAAGCCTCATCTGATGGTATTTTATGTGTCTTTACCCAATATCCATTGGCATAATTGAAGAAATCGTCATTTGGCCTTACAGTGGTATCTATATTGGCCAGGATGATATCCTGCTTTTCTTCTGTTTTATTGTTATTATTCACTCGCTGGTTACAAGCCATGAAAAAAGGGATTGCAACAACAGCACCAAGAAAACTTAATTTCATTATTCGTATTTTGGGGATAAAAGTAGGTCCTTTAAATGGTAAATATATGCCTAATAATGGTGATTTGCATCAGTTGAGGAAAATTATTTAAGAGTAATAAACATTCTATGTAGTAATTGTCAGAATGTAATTATGGTTTCACCAAATTTCCCGGTTTGCTTTCGTTCCACAAACGGTCGAGAGCGGTAACTATATATACCGGTGTTTTCAATTGTTTAGCCAGCGGGTCGGTAAATTCTACTGCCTGTTGGATGGATAATATACGGTCATTCCTTTGCAGGTTCACGGGTTCACCATTGGTAAATCTGTAAACCACATACCTCAGATGTTCCTGCAACGGATTATTTACATGCCATTTAAGGCTGAATCCCGCTGCGGTTTGTGAAGCAGTTACTTCTGGTGCATTTGGTGGTATACTATCTATCCATTCCATTGGTGGAATGAGGGCGGGGTATTTATTGTACCTCATTTGTAGGCTGTCTTTAAGTGTGGGCTTAATTTTATCAAAGACAGATGCACTATAGAAGGCAAAGCCAGAATTAGGGCATTGACCCCTGATATCGTTTATCTGCCACAATAGTTCGTCAGCCTTAGCCCAAGGGCCGCTATGGGCTCCATTCATACGGTAAAGCCCTAAGCCATAATATACATGCCTGCGGTAGCAATGCCCATACCACCAGGGCATCAATACATCGAAAGGAGCTACCTTATGACTATGTTCCCAATATAGCTGTGGTAGTGCATAATCTATCCAGCCCTTTTGCATCCAAAGCAGAATATCGGCATAGAGGTCATCATAATTGGTTTGACCACCACGGGTGGGGGAGCCTTCAGGGTCTTTATTGCTATTACGCCAGATACCAAATGGGCTGATACCTAGTTTCATCCACGGCTTTATGCTTTTTATGGTAGTGTTGAGCAGTGACACAAACAGGCTTACATTATTCCTTCTCCAGTCGTCCTTGTCCATGCCCTGCCCGTAGCGGGCATAGCTTTTAGCATCATTAAATGGCTTGCCTGCTACCCTGTAAGGGTAAAAATAATCATCTAGGTGCACAGCATCTATATCATAGCGTTTCACCACATCAGCCATTACCTTTATTACATATTCACGGGCTTCTGGCAATCCGGGGTCCAGCAATGCTTTGCCATCATAGTTAATCAGCCAGTCCTTATGCGCTTTGGTAACATGCCAAGGGGGATTAATATTTTGTGTATTATCCACCAATGCCCTAAAGGGATTGAACCATGCATGAAACTCCATATTACGCTTATGGGTTTCCTCAATCATAAAGACCAGGGGGTCGTAAAAGGGAAAGGGTGCTTCACCTTGTCGCCCGGTAAGGTAATGGCTCCATGGCTCTATGGATGAAGCATAAAAAGCATCGCAAGCAGGGCGAATCTGTACAATCACCGCATTACAACCCATTGATTTAAGCTGTTCCAGGCGCTGGATAAATTGTTCCTGCTGCTCTATAGAGGGCAGACCTGGTTTGGATGGCCAGTCAATATTGCCTACAGTGGCAATCCAAGCAGCCCTGAATTCCCTCTTGGGCGATTGGGCATCCACCTGGACTACCAGGGAAAATGCGATAAAAAGTATAAAAAGAAAGCGAATCAAGATTAATTACCAGTTAGTGCGAAATTAGAACAGAAAATAATAATTGATGAGTAAAACGGAAAATAAATTTCGGAAAGAATTTGATTTTCATCAACTGGAAATTTGCGCCATCAATTAATTTTGCCAATATTATATTCATCATTTATGGGGAAGGTCGTTTTTTTGTGGGCTATGGTCACTTCATTTGTTGCATCTGCCCAGCATAATCTGGGTATAGCTACCAGTGATTACAGTACTATAAATAGTATTTACCTGAACCCTGCTAATATTGCTGGTTGTAAGGAAAAGATTGTGGTTAATTTCCTATCCCTAAACGCTTTATATTCTACCGACTATGGCCATGTGCCAAAAGATGATGGGACAAATGATAAATCATTGGGCATAACATCAATAGTATTTCCGGGTAGTAATAATTTCAATGCCATATTCCCGGCTTATGATGTTCGTTTACCTTCCTTTCTGGTAAATTTTAAGGATAACAATAGGCAGGGAATTGCCATTACCACCCGATATAGGACTATAAATCAGTTTACAAATTGCAGCCAGCAATTATTCAATTCATTAGCTAATAAAGACAGTACGCATTTGGGCTATCAATATACAAATAAAGATTTCAGGTGGCTGAGAAATCAATGGAAGGAAGTGGACATTACCTATGGGATAGTTATTGCAGAGAACAACAATAGCCAGTTTAAAGCCGGTATCACTGCAAGGTATCTATTTGGTGGGTACTACATGAGTTTAAAAGGAAATAAGTTAGAGCTAATGACTAATCCAGGAGATGATACCCTATATTGTTCGAATACAGGTATGGAATTTATTACCAATGCTGCCAACGAAAATGAATACAACAACAATTCTAATCCCTTATTTATGGACCTATTTGCACCAAATACCGGAAGTGGTATGGGTTTTGATTTCGGAATGGTTTTAACCAATTACATAAATGGCGAGGATATTTACAATGGCAGAAATGATGACCCTGAGGAAGATATGGATTTTGATGACTCCAGAACGCATAGGATAAGGGCTTCTGTTTCAATAAAAGATTTGGGTGCAATAACCTATAAGGGCGCCAGTAGCCATTTATTAAATGTTGGTGGGCATGGTGTAATAAGTACTAAAGATTTAATAGACCAATTTCATAGTGCTGATAATATAGCTAGCGTCACCAAGGCAGCAGGATTTAATGTAAATCAGGGGATACCAGGTGATGTAAAAATTTATTTGCCTACCTCGTTTGTAATTAGTCTTGATTATCAGTTTTCGAAGAGTTATTATGCAACTCTTATCTATATCAGGAATAGCCTGAATCAGGTAAATGCAGAAAACACTCAAAATTTCGTCTATGATCAAATAACCCTGGTTCCCAGATTTGACTCAAGAAAAGCTAGTTTTAGTATTCCAATCACTTATTCTATGTTAGGTAATAGACTAGTGGTAGGAATGGCGGCCAGAGCAAAGGGTGTATTTGCTGGATTTGATGATACTTTAATTGCAAGAGGCAATAAATTTCATGGTTTTGATGGTTATATGGGGTATACAATACAAATATATCCAAAGAAAAAACGCTATTTTTAAGATCACCTCTTCACCCTCCTCAACTTTATCACTGCCCTCCGCCCCTTGGTATTATAGGCTAGCACACTGTATTGCTTTTGGCCATCGGTAAACAGGAGGTTGGCGGTATTGGGTGGGTCAGAGCCTTCATTGAGGGCTATGATGGTTACAGTATCCTCAGCATTGCGGGTTAGGTGCATGTGCAATTCCTTTTTCTCCTTTACCAAATAATAGTTCGTTAGCAGGGGCACTTTATTATAAAGCAAAGTAATGCGGTCGCCATCTATATTGCCGCCATCCCATACACTGATTACCACTGAATCGGAATACCAGTCGAAAGTCTTTTCTATGCCTTCGGTTATTTGTTCCTCCACTATTGCCTTTTTTGTCGGTATTACTTCAGGCTCTGTTTCTGCCACAGGAGCTACTTGCTTCTTCTTCATTGATATCACTGTATCAAAATCATCGTGGTAGTCGAACAAGTGTTGTATTTCTTCTTTTTTACTAAAAACCAATACACCTCCAGTGCATGCTGTGTTATCCACCTCGGTACTGGTGATATCTCCAGTAAGTACACGCTCGCCATTCTTGAAACCATAACCCAATTCGGCTGATAACAGGCACATATAGGCCGTGGTATGTACCATATGCGAGTATACGATACCGCTTTCCTTAAAGGTTAGCTTTTTTGTGCGCCTGTCGAGAGTGCCGGTAACTGTTGTTTTGGTGTCGTTAGGGTCATCATAAGTTATTGAGTACCCACTCACAACCCCATTTGTCTCCTTGAGTACCAGCTTGTAAGGAAATACCTCATTGGTATGCAATACCAATTTACCCGTAAGCGTGAAATTATTGGTTTGGGCATACCCAGCCACACCAACAACCAGGTAGAAAAGACAAAATAAAACCAACCTAACAGAAAATTTCAATTGCAATAATTTGTAGCAAAAGTAGGCAGGTAAGGGGAATAATGATAAGTGCGTTTTGTTAAACGTTTTAGTGTTTTTTTATTTTATCACCGTAAGCTTTTTCGTTGAATAGGCTATTCCATCAAATATTCTGCAAAAGTAAATTCCAGTACATATGCCTTGAATTGAAACTTCTGTATTGTTATTTATCAATGGTTGTGACAAAATAATTGAACCGGAAATGTCGTAGATGGTTATGGCAGCATTTGGATTTATTAAACCTGCTACACTAATAATGCATTTAGATGTTGCAGGATTTGGGGAAATTGAAAACTGATTATTTTCCATGGGTTCATTTTCAATTTCATTGGGTCTAATAGTGATTTTTCTGATACGGTTATTGGCGAAATCTGAGATATAAAGATTTCCAGCAGTATCTAATACTAATCTGTTTGGCTCGTTTAGTTTTGATAAATTTAATGGAAGACCGTCACCAAAATAACCCGGAGTGCCATTACCTGCTAATGTGGTAATAATACCTGTGGCTGAATTTATTTTCCTGATTACATGACTTCCATATTCTGCTATATAAATGTTATTACTTGCATCTAGAACGATATCCGTGGGAATTCTCATTTCGCAAATTGTAGCCGGATATCCATCCCCACTATATCCAGAACTACCCGTTCCTGCAATTGTACTAATTATATGAGTTGATGCATCAACCTTTCTAATTCTACCATTACCATCAGTTAAATATAGATTGTTGCTATGATCTATACCGATTCCATATGGGTAATTCAGTTTTGCATTTGTAGCGATACCCCCATCACCTGAAAAACCTAAGGTGTCCTTGCCAGCATATACTAATATAAGTCCGCTTGTGGCTTCTCTTTTATAAATTGTTGTAAAACCATCTGTCATGTATAAATTACCTGATGGGTCTATCGCTAAGTCCTGGGCTTTTACATTAGCTATTGTTGATGCAATTCCGCTTGTATTTATCTTAATCACAAAGCTATTCGCACATGATGTATATAGATTTCCTGTATCATCAACCGTTATAAATGCTGGTTTCTCAATAGGAATTGATGTTGCAGCTAATCCTGAAATTGGCAAGTTCATATGGTTGCAAGTATCTCCCGTTCCGGCTATTGTAGTGATTATCCCGGTAATTGCATCAATTTTTCTAATCCTATTATTTTGAAAATCAGCAATATATACATTACCTCTTTTATCAACATCTACTCCGTATGGTAAGTGAATTTTGGCATTTGTAGCACCAGACCCATCCCCGCTAAAACCTGAGAATCCGGTTCCGGCAATAGTAGTAATTGTTTGGCTGAATAATATTTGAGGTGTAAAAAGAAGGAATAAGATGATTTTTTTCATAAAAATTTCTTGTGTTGTAAAAGACAGAAAATATTCTGAATAGGTTGGGATATCGTATATATATATAATTTGTTTTTAGTAATGCCCAGATCCTTGTTTAAGATACACGTATTGACTTAATGAAGATGAGTTGCTGGTATCTTTAAATTATCAAGAGTACTTTACTAATACACTCTTGCCAAAATTAAATTCAATGAAAAATAGGGTAAATTGTTAACATCAATAAATATCCACCCTAACTAGGGCTCCTGAATTTAGTTGTCATATTGAATCGTAGATTGTAGTTGGTATTCCATACACTATCATGGCAAATTGTAATATCTAAGGTTGAACTGTTTATTTGTTGCACATAAAGATATTGCCCGGCTTGCGTAGTAATCCCATCAAAAGTCATGGTTACTCCGTCTGCTATGGTATAGATACCTGATCTGGGTGATTTGCTAAAATTGATATCCAAAATATGTCCACTAGAATAAGCCATTATTTCGTATCCGCTACTACTGGCTTCTACTGCTGTAACATATACATAGGGGTTTACAGAATTTAAGCTGGTGAATGGGCTATTTAATACCATATACTGCATTCTTGGGTGGCAAGGTATCTGCGATGTGTCGAACGCAATATGGCTAGCCGATATTGCTGAACCCATTGCATAGCCCGTTTCATTAGTAGCCCATGCCTTGAAATAATAAGTCCTAAACCCATCGAAATTAGTATAGGTATATGTAAATGTATTGTCAGCCGATAAGGGGGTTATTTTTTGATTAGTCAACATATCCGGATTAGCCAGGGTATCCAAGCAAAACCCACAATACGATATTGAGGAGTTCCCTGAGGAAGTCACTTTACCCGTGACCGTTGCAGTTCCATTAGGGTTCACAACAACCGATACTGTTTTAACCTGAGGTAAATTGTCCTTAGCATTTTCATTCACCTTTTTACACGTGGTAAAAGAAAAAAGGATTCCCAGTAAAAATAAATAGGTTAGTCTAGTCATTTTCTTCTTTTATGTTGTCATTATCACGATTAATAAAGAAATTAATTCCTACACCAATGGTATAATAGGTGTAATTATATGAACCCTCCAGCCTTAGGTTATACATGTATTTTCCCTCGCAGAAGACGTCCAGCTTTTCATTTAGCTTGTATTCAAGACTTGTATTTACTCCTAAACCAAATATCAGATATCCTTGTTCTCCATTATCATCAGGTCTTGTTTCAATGGCCTTGAAATAGGATTCTTTAGCCAATCCACCACCATAGCCAAAACCTGCATAATAAGAAAGATTGTTTTTATGTATCACACGGTAACTCAAATCAGTGAGTATTTCGTAAATAGTAAGCGAGTGATTGACAACATATCCGGGATAAATTAGAGTACTAGACCCTGACCCATCTACCTCATATTGAGATAGGGTATCTACCTTGGGTGATAGTTTTGCATACAGTAAACCAAATCTAACCCGCACCTCACCGTCCAATTTGTTTTTAACTATAAAACCGTGGGTAGAAATGCCGGAATTGTAATAGGCACCAAGGTCTCCGTTTGGTATAAACTGCGATACATTTAAGCCTACCTGCCCCTGGGATTGGTGGTAAATAAACAGTAGGCAAAATAAAAACAGGTACTTATTCAGGTATTTCATCAAGGTGTATATAAGCCAACAAATTCAATATCGGTCTAAATATACTATTCTACATTATAATCAATGGGATTATTTTTGTTTTAGTGTAATATTTTGGGCAGGTATTAATTAGGGTATTGTTTCAATATTCTATGCTTTTAGAAGGGCTCTACCCGAATCTTATGAAGTATATCAAAAACTTTGCCTTCCGATACAAATCCGGATTTCTTGCCTTTTTCAATAGCAATGGATAAACCAATATCTTCTTTTGATGAATTCTTTGGCTTTAGATTCTTTAGGCGCACCTTCATAATGCAAATATGTTTTAGACCAAATAATGCTTGCCTCCTCCCCCTAAAAACAATACTTCCCGGCATCAATCAGCTTTACGGCTATCCTCCTACGGGCATCTTTGGTATTGTAATTATCTGGCTTGGTGAAACGTTTTATTCCTAGTAGCATCATGCGCTGTTCATCGCCATCGGCAAAGGAATTGATAGCTACTCGTCCATTATGGTTAATGCGGTCTGCAGCATCGTAGATAAAGGTGCGGGCAATATCACCTACTATGCCAGCATTATCATGTCCACTAGCTTGCATTTTCATAGCACGCAGCAATACACATTCAGCCTGGAAGGTGTCTATCAGCATATCAGCAATATTCATCAGTATTTCCTGCTCGTGCTCCAGTTGCATCATTAGTTTCTGCGCTGCTGCACCTGCTGTCATTAAGATGGCTTTCTTAAAGTTGGCTATCACTTTTTGCTCACCTGCAAATGGGGCATCATCAGTACTGAAATCGGGTATGCTCATTAATTCCTTTTGGATAGCCATAGCCGGTGCCATGATGTTTATCCTGCCCTTCATTGCCCGCTTCAGGTACATGTCCACCACCAGTAGCCTGTTAATTTCATTAGTACCTTCAAAAATACGGTTGATACGGCTATCACGGTAAGCCCTTGAGATATTGTATTCATCCGAGAATCCATTACCACCATGTATTTGTACACCCTCATCCACCACATAGTCCAGCGCTTCTGAACCCAGCACCTTTAGCATAGCGCACTCTATAGCATATTCCTCAGCCGCACCAAGCAGGGCATTACCATGCTGTCCGCTAGTCTTAAGCTCATTTTCTTTATTATCTATCCATTGTGCAGTGCGGAAAAGGGCACTCTCTGTAGCAAAAAGCCTTATAGCACTTTCGGCCAGTTTGTATTGTATTGCACCAAAAGAAGCTATAGGTACTTTGAATTGTTCCCTGGTTTTGGCATAGTTGATGGTGGTCTTCAAAGCAAGCTTAGCACCACCCGATGCCGCAGCGGCGAGTTTCAGCCTGCCAATATTCAGGATATTAAAGGCTATGATATGCCCCTTGCCTATTTCGCCCAGCAGGTTATCCTTAGGCACAATACAATTCTCGAAAAACAACTGACGTGTACTCGAACCCTTGATACCCATTTTATGTTCTTCCTCGCCAAAGGATAGTCCGGGGGTATTTCTTTCTACTATAAGCGCACTGAATTTGTCACCATCTATTTTCGCAAATACGGTAAATACATCAGCAAAGCCTGCATTGGTAATCCATATTTTCTGCCCATTAATGGCATAGTGGTTGCCATCTTCAGTAAGAGTAGCTGTTGTCTTTGCTGCCAATGCATCTGAACCTGAACCAGGCTCGGTAAGTGCATAGGCGCCCTTCATTTCGCCTGTAGCTAGTTTGGGTATGTATTTTTGTTTTTGTTCGGCAGTGCCAAAGTACAGTATAGGCAATGAGCCTATGCCATTATGTGCCGCCATAGCTACGGCAAAAGAATGACCACCACCCAGGCATTCGTTCACTAGTGTTGCAGTAACAAAATCCTTACCCAGACCGCCATATTCCTCAGGGAAGGCAGCACCCAGTAAACCCAATTCGCCTGCTTTCTCCAGCAGGGAAGGCATCAGACCCGGTTGCTGGTGGTCTATTTCATTCATATGCGGCAGCACTTCCTTATCTAGGAATTCTGCACACATATCTATTATCATATGTTGCTCGTCGTTAAAATCTTCAGGTATATAAGTGTTCTGTGGTTCAGATGTCTGAATCAAAAATCCTCCGCCTTGTATAGATGCTAAAACCGTTTGTGAGTCCATTGTGAATCTTTGTATAAAGCTAAGGAATTATTGAAAAAGTACAGTGTTAAATTACCATTCAATTTTAGGCAACTTGCCAAATTTTATTTGCCCAGTAATGATGATTCAATAAACTTCACGAATCGTAGGTAGTCTATAAACTTTACACCCATGGCTTTCAAATCATTATCGAATCCAAATATTTCTACCTTTGATTTCAAACACTCCTTTTTATGAGGTTCAATATTTATTTAATACTGCTTCTACTGATTTCCAATTTATCTCAAGCCCAAAAAGCTGAGGATAATGAAGACCCTTATGAAACCAAAAACTACTTTATGGTCGGTGCTACCTACCTAAGTGATAATGTATACCTGGGCAGAAAGGACAGTAATGTCGTTTCCTATGTTAGTCCTTACCTTGGTTATCATTTCAAGAATGGTTTATTTGCCAAGGCAATAGCATCATGGGTGCCTGGAAGAAAACATCTGGATGAGTTTACTATTGAAGCAGGTTATGAACATAGTTTTGGTGACCACTTTAATGCAGGAGTAGCAGTAGATAAGTATTTCTATAATAAAAATGCAACTAGTGTTCGCTCCAGTAGCACAGGTGGTTTAAGTCTGTATGGACAGTACAGTAATGATTGGGTGGAACCTCAATTGGTTATTGACCTCAATGCCAATAAGAAAAGCGTGGATTATGTTACCGGGCTTGGCCTTGACCATAATTTTAGCCTGCTCGATAATACACTCAATATTACCCCCACTGTAGTAATGAACCTGGGTACCCAGAATTATTATGATGAATATTTCAACTCTAAACTTGGTAAGGCAGATAAAACTTTTAAAACAAGAAAAGTTGTTTCTGATGCCAATAAATTCAAGCCCCTTGATTATGAATTTTCAGTAAAGGTTACTTATAGAGTTGCAAAATGGTTGTTCACCTTAACCCCTACCTATGCCTTGCCGGTAAATCCGGCTACTGTAGTACTCCCCAAAAAGACGGTTCAGGAAAAGCTCACCAATAGTTTTTATTTGGAACTGGATATTTGCCACCGATAAGAATGGGATAAACATAAAAGCCACCATGGTGACGGCATTTATGTTTAGTAAATCCTAAACAAATATATAGCCGGATTAGGTTCTCTATTTCCCTACTGTTTTTTGCATTTGCTGGGGATATCTTGCACCATGGATGGCAATTTTTGAGGTTGCGGTTTCTATTTCCTGTAGGTCGTTGGCTGTCAGCGTAATAGAAACAGCACCTATATTTTCTTGCAGGCGATGCAATTTGGTTGTGCCGGGAATAGGTGCAATCCAGGGTTTTTGAGCCATCAGCCATGCAAGCGCTATTTGTGCAGGTGTGGCATTTTTGTCTATTGCTATTCCCTTTATTAAATCCACTAAAGCCTGGTTTGATTTCCTGTTTTCTTCCGAAAACCGTGGTAATTTATTCCTGAAATCGTTGCTGTCAAAATTAGTATTTTCATTAATGGCTCCGGTAAGAAACCCCCTGCCTAATGGGCTGAATGGAACAAACCCGATTCCTAATTCTTCTAAAACAGGCAATAGCTCATTTTCAGGTTCTCGCCACCACAAGGAATATTCACTTTGCAAGGCTGTAACCGCTTGCACTGCATGTGCTTTGCGTATTGATCCCACGCCTGCTTCTGATAGTCCAAAGTGCCTTACCTTACCCTCGGCTATCAGGTCTTTTACAGTTCCAGCTACATCTTCTATTGGTATATTAGGGTCTACACGGTGCTGGTAAAACAAATCGATATAGTCTGTTTTTAGTCTCTTAAGGGAGGTGTTGCAAACATTTCTAATGTTCTCAGGTCTGCTATCCAGGCCCAAATTGGGATCCCCACCTGCAAAACCAAATTTGGTGGCAATAACTACTTCGTTTCTAAAAGGTGCCACCGCCTCACCCAGCATTTCCTCATTCAATGCGCCATATGCCTCGGCGGTATCAAAAAACGCAATTCCTGCCTCGTAGGCACTTCTTAATAATTTTATGGCTTCCTCCTTGCTAATCCCGGAGCCATAAGCATAGCTTAAGCCCATGCACCCCAAACCCATTGCTGATACCTCTAATTCGCTATTTCCTAATTTTCTTTTGAGCATAATTGTTCATATTGATCTTCCGCAGCAAATGTCGGTAGTGATGTTGAAGGTAGGTAATAATGGATACCTAT